>DASZJC010000458.1:0-2566 GCA_035948495.1 Xanthobacteraceae bacterium
AAGGCGCCGCCCAAGGCGGCCGAGCCGGCACCCGCGAAAGCCGCGCCTGCGCCGCCTGAGGCTGCGCCGGCGGCTCCCGCCGAAGGGGCGGGCCAGGACGACATCGACGCCATGCTGGCGGATCTCGACGAGGCCCCGGAACCGGCGTCGGCCGCGCCGCCCGAGGAGGTGCTGGAGCTGACCGAGGCCATGGCCGCGCCGGAACCGGCACCGCCGAGCTTTCGCCGCATCGAGCCCGACCAGGACGTGGTGTTCGACGAGCCGGCGCCGCCCCCGCCGCGCCCGCCAGCGGCCGAGTCGTCGTTGCTCTCGCACGCCGCCTCCGCGGCGGTGCACTCCGCCTTCGGCACGCTGGCTCATTCGGTGCTGGCGCAGAACCCGCGCACGCTCGAAGATCTGGTCAAGGACATGCTCCGGCCCATGCTCAAGGCGTGGCTCGACGACAATCTTCCGGTGATGGTCGAGCGCCTCGTTCGCGCCGAAATCGAGCGGGTGTCGCGCGGCCAGCGGAATTAGCGAATAGCGAATAGCGAATAGCGAGTAGCGAATAGTAAGAAATGGGCAGCGCCACCGTTTGCTTTTCACTATTCGCTATTCGCTACTCACTATTCGCTGCTCGCGGGCGTTGACAGGGGCAGCCGACCCAGGCTTTTTGCCCCTCCAATGATCGAAAAAACCTACCAGCCCTCAGAGGTCGAGGCGCGCATCTATGCGGCGTGGGAAGCCGCGGGCGCGTTCCGCGCCGGCCGGCCCGAGCGTGCCGGGGCGCGGCCCTATTGCATCGTCATCCCGCCCCCCAACGTCACCGGCACCTTGCACATGGGTCACGCGCTCAACAGCACCTTGCAGGACGTGCTGGTGCGCTTCGAGCGCATGCGCGGGCGCGACGTGCTGTGGCAGCCGGGCACCGATCATGCCGGCATCGCCACCCAGATGGTGGTCGAGCGCCAGCTGATGGAGCGCCAGGAGCCCGACCGCTTCGCCCTCGGCCGCGACGAGTTCATCAAGCGCGTGTGGGCATGGAAGGAGGAATCCGGCGGCGCCATCACGCGTCAGCTCAAGCGGCTGGGCGCGTCGTGCGACTGGTCGCGCGAGCGCTTCACCATGGACGAGGGGCTCTCGCGCGCGGTCGCCAAGGTGTTCGTCGACCTCTACAAGGCTGGGCTGATCTACAAGGACAAGCGGCTGGTCAACTGGGACCCCAAGCTGCGCACCGCCATCTCCGATCTCGAGGTCCAGCAGGTCGAGGTCAAAGGCCATCTGTGGTACATCAAGTACCCGATCGAAGGGCTTGAGAATACGTATATTACGGTTGCGACGACTCGCCCGGAAACGATGCTGGGCGATACCGCGGTCGCGGTCCATCCCGACGACGAGCGCTACCGGCACCTGATCGGCAAGCGCGCCGTCCTGCCGTTGGTCGGGCGGCGTATCCCGATCGTGGCCGACGAATATTCGGATCCGGAAAAAGGGACCGGCGCCGTCAAGGTGACGCCGGCGCACGACTTCAACGACTTCGAGGTGGGTAAGCGCCACGCGCTGCCGCTCGTCAACATATTCACCGCCGACGCGCAGCTCGAGCTGAAAAACAATACGGCGTTCCTGCACGACGTCCCCGCGTCCGCCGATCTCGAAGAGACGCTTGCGCTGCATGGGCTCGATCGGTTCGCGGCGCGCAAGATCGTCGTCGCCCGCATGGAGGCGAAAGGCCTCGTCGACATGGTCGAGCCGCATGTCCACACGGTGCCGCACGCCGACCGTTCGGCGGCGGTGGTCGAGCCGTTCCTGACCGATCAATGGTTCGCCGACGCCAAGGTCCTGGCCAAGCCGGCGATCGAAGCGGTGCGGCGCGGGCGCACGACCTTCGTCCCCAAAAACTGGGAGAAGACCTATTTCGACTGGATGGAAAACATCCAGCCGTGGACCATCTCGCGCCAGCTGTGGTGGGGGCACCAGATTCCGGCGTGGTACGCCGAGGACGGGAAGGTCTTCGTTGCGCTGAGCGAAGCTGACGCCAAGGCGGAAGCCGCGAAGCACTACGGCCGCGAGGTGCCGCTCACGCGCGACGAGGACGTGCTCGACACCTGGTTCTCCTCGGCCCTGTGGCCGTTCTCGACGCTCGGCTGGCCGGACGCGACGCCCGAGCTTGCGCGCTACTATCCGACCGACACGCTCGTCACCGGGTTCGACATCATCTTCTTCTGGGTCGCGCGCATGATGATGATGGGGCTGCGCTTCATGGAGGAGGTGCCGTTCGCGACCGTCTACATCCACGCGCTGGTGCGCGACGAGCGCGGCGCCAAAATGTCGAAGTCGAAGGGCAACGTCATCGATCCGTTGCACCTGATCGACGACTACGGCGCCGACGCGCTGCGCTTCACCCTCGCCGCCATGGCGGCGCAGGGGCGCGACATCAAGCTCGCCACGAGCCGCGTCGAGGGCTATCGCAACTTCGCGACCAAGCTGTGGAACGCCGCGCGCTTTGCCGAGATCAACGGGTGCGCCCGCGCGCCCGGGTTTGATCCCGGGAGCGCGCGCGAGACGCTCAACCGCTGGATCGCCCACG
>DASZJC010000459.1:0-17678 GCA_035948495.1 Xanthobacteraceae bacterium
CGTGCCGAGCATCGTCGAAACGCCGCTGGTCGACCCGCTCAAGGCGCGCCCGCAGATATTCCAGGCGCTCGCCGCCCACACGGTGTTCAACCGCTGGAGCCGGCCGAGCGAGGTCGCCGCCTGCGTCGCCTTCCTCGCCTCGGACGCCGCGAGCTATGTCACCGGCAGCGCGTTCCTGGTCGACGGCGGCTGGACCGCGATCGACGGCCCGCCGACGGGGCTCACGCAGACGCATGAGGCGCTCCGCCCGTCCGAAGGGGAGCATCAAGAGCATGATCTCGAAAAGTGGGTGCCGGTTTTCGGAAAAGATCATGCTTGAGGAATAAGATAGAGCGGGACGACGATTCGAAGAATCGTCATCCCGTTCAGCGGCATTACCCCCGAATGTGAAATATTTCACACACGCTCATATTATAATCAGTGCATACACAATGAAAGATAAGGCCGAACACTTCGACGCAAATGCGTTTCAATGGACCCGATCATGCGCTTGCGATGAAGCAAGCGGCTTCAACCCGACGAGCTTACCGAGCTGGAGCCGTAGCCGCGGCACACAATCATGCACATTCGCTCAGTCTGGGATGAGCCGGAATATCGTCACGCGAAAGGGGTAGCACAATGGCCAAGCCTGCGACAGTCGAGCACGTCGTTACACTCATGCTCGAGAATCGTTCGTTCGATCACATGCTCGGTCTTTTTCCAAACAAACAGGTGGATGGCCTGCTAGGCGCCAATGGCATCGATATCGACCCGCGGTTTAAGAATGACGTGACGGCGGGTAAATCGAAACAAACGATACCCGAGCAAAAGGGCGCAGCCTTTTTCACCGACAAGACCCAGATCGACCGTCAGGGCTTCGGCGGGCCGGCGCATTCCTACCCGGCCGCCACAATGCAGCTTTACAGCGACGAGGCGCCGTCGAACTTCCCCGACCCCGCCCCGCTCAGCGGTTTTGCACAAAGCTATTACAATCAGCTGATCCACGACGTTCAAATCAAAAACCCGACGACCGATCAGATCGCGGTCCCGATGACCGCGTTCGAAACCACCCAGTTGCCTGTGCTGTGGCAGCTGGCGCAGGAATTCTGCGTCTGCGATCAGTGGTATTCCGAGGTGCCGGGCCCGACGCAACCTAATCGGCTGTTCGTCCACGCCGCCACTTCGGCCGGCTTCGTGCACAACGTCTGGAATCAACCGTTCACCAACCAAACTGTTTATGAGGCGCTCGATAAGGTCGGTCACGACTGGGCGGTGTTCTACTTCGACCTACGGGACTCCGACAGTTTCCCGCAAATCAAGCAGCGCGTGAATCGGGTCCTGCCGTTTGCCTCCTTCCAGGCCCAGGCCCAGCAAGGCACGCTGCCCTCCTACAGTTTTCTTTGTCCGCGTTATAACGAACCGAAAAGCCCCGCCGACCCGCCGCCGAATTCCCAACATGCGCCCTACGACGTGCGCAACGGCGAGAATTTGATCGCCGACGTGTACGAGGCATTGCGCGGCGGGCCATTGTGGGAAAAGACCCTGCTGATCATCACCTATGACGAGCACGGCGGATATTACGACCACGTCTCGCCCCCCGCGACCAATGTCGCCAGCCCCGACGGTTTGACGTCGCCGACCGAGTCCGACCAGGAGCAGGCAAAAAAGAGTCCGAAGAACGCGTATTTGCTCAAACCCCCGTACAAGTTTGATTTCAAGCGGCTTGGCTTTCGGGTTCCGGCGGTGCTGGTTTCCCCCTGGATTCCGCGCGGCAGCGTAGCCAAGGACGCCTATCAGCACACGTCGATTCTCGCGACCTTGCGCGATCTGTTTGGCATAGGGGTGCTCACGGAGCGCGACCGCCAGGCCAAGAGCTTCGCCTCCACCCTGAGCCTTTCGGCCGCGCGGACGGATACGCCGCAGCTGCTCAACCGTCCGCCCATGCAACCGGGAGCGAGCGCCGAGGCTTTGGCGGCGCCGCCGACCGACCAGCAACAGGACATGTGGCCCCTGCTGTCGCAACTCGACGGACATCCGGATTCCGGCAAAGTCACTCGACCGCCGAAGACGCGCGCGGAAGCGACCGACTACATTCAAGAGCGGCTGCTCGCTCACGAGGCGTACCACCGCGCCCGCCGCCGCAAGGCCACGTACCGGATCAGCCATCAGTCGGGACGTTACGCCTGGAAACTGCACGATGAGAACGGCAAAGTCATCGCGGCCTCTCCGCACGACTACCGCACCCGCGGCGAAGCTGAACACCACATCGCCAAGATGCGCGACCTCGCTCCATTCGCCGCGCAGACCGATCCGGCATGACCAAAATCGGATTAAGTTACGCGGAATCCGTTTGATCAGCTCGGGTGTCATTCCGAGGCCGCGCCGAAGGCGCGAGCCCGGAATCCATATCCACGGACCGTGATTCTGGATTCCGGACTCGCGGGCTTTGCCCGCGATCCGGAATGACAACAAATTATCAGCCCGCCTTACGCTTCTGCCCAATCCCGAGCTCGGCAAATATTTCTTCATTATGCTGCCCGAGCAGGGGCGGCGGGGTGTCGACGCGCGGGCCGCCGTGCGAGAAGGTAAAGGCGGCGATCGGCACGCCGAAGCCGCCGTCGATGCCGGGGACCTGCTCGTGGCGGTGAACGATGCCGCGCGTTGCGATCTGCGGATCGGCGATCGCCTCGCCCATGGCGCGCACGCGCGCGGCCGGCACGTGGCGCGCCTGCAGGAATTCCTCCCATTCGTCGGCGGTGCGCGTCACCATGATCTCCTCGAGCACCGCGACTTCGCGGTCGTGATCCTGCTCGCGTTCGTCGTTTGAGCGCTTGATCATGTCGGGACGCCCCAGCACCGTCCACAGCCGGCGCTGCTGGCGCAAATTGCTGGCGCCGAGCATCACCAGGCCGTCCTTCGTTTCAAACGCGCCGTTGGTGGCGTGCGCATGCCGATTGCCGTGCGGCTTGGGATGCACGCCGTTGCGCAGATAGCCGGTCACGTGCGAGCCCATCAGGATCATCGCCACGTCGAGCATGGCCATGTCGATGCGCTGGCCGCGCCCGGTGCGCTCGCGCTGGTAGAGCGCCGCGGCGAGGGCGAAGGCACCGGTCGTGCCGGTGGCGTAGTCGATCGCCGGTGAGCCGAACTTGACCGGATGCACGTCCCGGGTGCCGGTCATCGCCATGATGCCGGAGGTCGCCTGGATCACGTGGTCGTAGGCGGTCTGCTCGCGCCGCGGCCCGCCCTGGCCGAACGCGGAGAACGACGCGTAGATGAGCCGCGGATTGATGGCGGCGAGCGCCTCGTAGCCGAGCCCGATCGCCTCGAACGCGCCGGGGCGGTAATTCTCGACGAACACGTCGGCGGTGGCGGCGAGCTTCTTGAGGATGTCGCGGTCGCCGGCGTCCTTCAGGTCGAGGGTGATGGAGCGTTTGTTCGAGGCCTGGGTCAGGAACGAGGTGCCGAGGTTGCGGCGGTTGAGCGCCTTGTCGGTGCCGGTCCCGCGGCTCTGGTCGGGATCGTCGGGATGCTCGACCTTGATCACGTCGGCGCCCAGCACCGCAAGCTGATAGGTCGCGAACGGCCCGGCAAGCACGTGGGTCGCGTCGATCACCCGGATTCCTTCGAACGGTCGCATCGCGCTTCTCCCTCTGCGGCTGCCGATGCGGGCAGCATACAGGGATCGCGAGCCTATTCGAAATTCAAATCGGATCGGCTAGTTTCGTTTTTGCACGGGCAACCGGCCTGGCGGTGATGGGAACCATCGGCGTCATTTCCGACACGCATGGCCTGCTGCGGCCGCAGGCGGTCGCGGCGCTGCAGGGGTCGATTCTCATCATCCACGCCGGCGACGTCGGCAGCCCGGCTATCCTCGGTGAATTGCGGCAGATCGCGCCGGTCGTTGCCGTGCGGGGAAACGTCGACGGCGCCTGGGCCGCCCGGCTGGCGCAAAGCGAGATCGTCGAACACGAAGGTCTCCTTCTTTACGTGCTGCACATTCTCGAGGAGCTCGATCTCGACCCGCCCACGGCCGGATTTCATGCGGTGATCAGCGGCCACACGCACCGCCCGAAAATGGAAACCAAGGGCGGCGTCCTCTATTTCAATCCCGGCAGCGCCGGGCCGCGCCGGTTCGATCTTCCCGTATCGGTCGGGCGTCTCTTGCTCGCCGAGGGCAAAGTAACCAGCGAGATTATTTATTTGGAAGGATGAGGGCTGAGGCAATCGTCCCCTATCACTTCACCCGCGCCAGCGCCGGCGCGAACTCCGCATGCACCGAGCGGAAAGCGTCGACGGCACCGTCGACATCGGCGTCGGCGATGTGGCGATGGGTAACGAGGCGCAGCTGGGTGCGTGCCCAGGTGCCGGCGCGCAGGCCGCGGGCGGCGAGCGCCGGGACCCACGCGGCAGCATCGGCACCGCTCGACGCCAGATCCACCATCACGATGTTGGTCTCGACCGTGCGCGGATCGACCAGGCGCGGATCGAGTGCGTGCAGGCCCTGGGCGATCCGGCGCGCGCGGCGGTGATCGTCCGCGAGCCGCGCCACCATGCTGTCGAGCGCGACGATGCCGGCCGCCGCGATGACGCCGGCCTGGCGCATGGCGCCGCCGAGCATGCGCCGGAACGCGCGGGCGCGCGCGATGAACGCCGCCGATCCACACACCACCGAGCCGACCGGCGCGCTCAAGCCCTTGCTCAGGCAGAAGCCGACGCTGTCGGAATGGCGGGCGATCTCGGCCGCCGGCACGCCGAGCGCGACCGCCGCGTTGAAGAGGCGCGCGCCGTCGATATGGACCGGCACGCCCTGCTCGGCGGCGGCCGCGCGGACTTTGGCGAGAGACGCGAGCGGGATCACCGCGCCGCCGGCGCTGTTGTGGGTGGTCTCGACGCACACCAGCGCGGTCGCAAGGCGCGCGGGCGTAAGCCGCGCGCTGAGCGCCTCGCGCAGGGCCGCGACGTCGAGGCTGCCGCGATCGGCCGGGACGGTGCGGTGGAACAGGCCGGCGAGCCGGGCGATGCCCCCCATCTCCGAACGCAGGATGTGGCTTTCCGGATCGAGCAGCACTTCGCCGCCCTGTTGGGCATGGGCGAGCAGGCACACGAGGTTCGACATGGTGCCGCTCGCGACCAGCATCGCCGCCTGCTTGCCGGTCAGGGCGGCGGCCTTCTCCTCGAGCCGGCGCACGGTCGGGTCGCCGTCGCGCGAGTCGTCGCCGAGGTCGGCGCGCCGCATCGCCTCACGCATCTCCTCGGTCGGCAAGGTCACGGTGTCGCTGCGCAGATCGATCATGAAGCTTTCTCCGTTCAGGGTGGGATGACGTTTCTTCGAATCGACATCCCGCTCTGCCTTTTTGCTGGAGCATGATCTTATCCGAAAACCGGTACCCACTTTTCGGGATCATGCTCTAAAGCGTCGACAGCTCATAGCGCCGCAGCAGCCGGTAGACGAGCGCCACCGGCAGGATGGTGACGAGGATCAGCACGGTTGCGGCCGCCGCCGCAACCCCGGCGCTGGTGCCCTCGAGCGCCTGGAACATGGCGACCGTCATGGTGGTCCACCGCCCGCTGTAGAGCACGACGGTCGAGCTCAGCTCGGACGCCACGGTCACGAACACGAGCACGCTGCCGCCGGCAATCCCGCCGAGCATCAGCGGCACGGTGACGCGCAGGAACGTCGGCAGCGGCGCGACCCCGAGGTTGATCGAGGCCTCCTCGAGGCTCGGATCGATCTGATGCAGGATCGCGCTGGCGGCGCGCACGGAGAACGGCAGTTTGCGCACCACGTAGGCGATGATCATGATCGCGGCCGTGCCGGTGAGAATGAGGAACCCGTGGCCGAAGGCCAGGATCAGGCCGATGCCGAGCACGGTGCCGGCGACCGCGAAGGGCGCAGTAACGAGAACATCGAGCAGCGCGGAGAGGCGCGAGCGCCGGCGCACGATCACGTAGCCGATCGGCACGCCGATGAGGGTGGCGGCGGCCGCCGCCGCCGCGGCGAGCGCCAGCGTGTTGACGAGCGGCCGGTAGGAGCGCCGGAACAGCTCGGCGAAATTGCCGAGCGAAAACGCGTATTGCAGCACCGGGCCCTTGAAGGCGAGAAGCGAGATCACCACGACCGCCGCGAACGGGACCAGCGCGGCGCCGACCAGCGCCCAGCAATAAAGAGTGCCGAGCCGGCGCACCGGCGGGCTCACCGTCAATAGCGGCGCCGGACGCCGCGCCATGGTGGCATAGCGGCGGCGCGAGAGCATCGCGCGCTGGACAAACAGCGCGGCGACCGTGCAGGCGATCAGCAAAACGCCGAGCACCCCGGCCGCGGCCGGGTTGTCCGCCGTCTCGCCGACGAACAGCTTGAATGCCTCGACGGCGAGGATCGGCTTGTCCTCGGCGAGGACGAACGGCACCCCGAAGTTCTCCAGCGCCTCGATGAACACGAGGAGGCCGCCGGCGAGGATCGACGGGAGCGCCAGCGGCAGGAGGACCGTGCGCAGCGTGCGCCCGCGCGGCGCGCCGAGATTTTGCGCCGCCTCCTCGACCGAGGCGTCGATCGACTTGAACGCGGCGACCGCGGGCAGCACCACGTAGGGGTAGAGCGTGAGGGTAAAGGCGGTCACGATACCCTTGAGGCCGTAGATCGACTCGAACGGCAGCCCGGCCGCGCGCAACGCGCCGGTGACGATGCCGGCGCGGCCCAACATCAGGACCAGCGCATAGGCGGAGACGAAGGACGGCAGCACCAGGGGCAGCGCGGCGAGCGCGAGGAGCACGGACGTGCCGGCGATCGGCAGCCGGGCGACGCAGAAGGCAAACGGCACGCCGAACACGATGGCGAGCGCCGTCGCCGCGGCGGCGACGATGAGGCTGTTGCTCAGCGCCTGCAAAAAGAACGGGTTGGACAGGACGCCGGCATAGTTGCGCAGGGTGAACGCCGTGCCGGCGGAGTCGAGGACGCTGGCGCCGAACACGTTGAGCACTGGATATAGGAAGAACAGGCCGAGGAAGGCCGCGGCTATTGCGCCGATCGCGGCCGGAAAAGCGTGGCGGGCCAAGAACGCGGTCACGCCTCATCTCCGAGCACGACGACGCGCGCGGGATCGTAGGCAACGGCGACGTCGCCGGTCGCGGCGGGCGGGGCGAGCGCCATCGCGGCGAGGGGCCGCCCGTCGGCAAGGCGCACCACAAACCGCGTCACCGCACCGAGATACTCGATGTCCTCAAGGGTGCCGGCGAGCACGCGCCATCCGGGCGGCGGCGCCGCGCCTGCGCCGATCAGGCGCAGCGCCTCCGGGCGCAGCGACAGCGTCACGCGATCGAGGGACATCTGCCCCGCGAGCCGTGCCCGTATGGTGGTGGCGCCTACCAGGACGTCGGCCACCTCGCCATCGCGCCGCACGACGACGCCGTGCAGCAGATTGGTGGCGCCGACGAAGCTCGCGACGAACGCGGTCGCCGGCGCTTCGTAGATCGCACGCGGCGCGTCCACCTGCTCGAGCCGGCCCGCCCGCATCACGGCGATGCGGTCGGACATCGCCAGCGCCTCTTCCTGATCGTGGGTGACGTAGATCACGGTGATGCCGAGCGTGCGCTGCAGCGCCCGGATTTCGCCGCGCATCTCCACGCGCAGCTGGGCATCGAGGTTCGACAGCGGTTCGTCGAGCAGCAATACGTCGGGCTCGATGACGACCGCGCGGGCGATGGCGACGCGCTGAAGCTGGCCGCCGGAGAGCTGGTGCGGCCAACGCCGCGCCGAACCGTCGAGGCGCACGAGCTTGAGGGCCCGCTCGACTCGCGTCGCGATCTCGTCGCCGGCAAGCTTGCGCGCCTTGAGCCCGTAGGCGACGTTGCCGCCGACGTCGAGATTGGGAAACACGGCGTAGTTCTGAAACACCATGCCGGTGTTGCGCCGGTGCGGCGCCACGGTGTCGACCCGGCGGTCGCCGAACAGGATGCTGCCGCGATCGAGCTCGCAGAACCCGGCGACCATGCGCAACAGCGTGGTCTTGCCGCAGCCGGAGGGCCCGAGCAGGGTGAAAAACTCGCCGTCGCGGATCGCAAGCGACACGCCGTCGACCGCACGCACGTCGCCGAAGCTGCGGGCAACGCCGTCAATGGTGATGGCGGTCACGCCGGCGCTTCCGGATCAGCGCGTCTGGCGAACGAGGTCCTGGATCTTCTGCAAGGTCGCGGCACGCCGCGCGCCCCATCCGTCTTCATCGTAGGGGACGAGCTTGACGTCGGCGAGCGCGGGCATTTGGCCGGGCAGCTCCGCCAACTCGAGGTCCTGGCGCGCCGCCCGGCGGAAGGCGAAGCGCAGGATCGCCTCGCGCACGTCTTTGCGCGTGATGTAATCGACGAAGGCATTCGCCGCCTCCGGGTCGGGACCGCCCTTGATGACGCCGACGCCCTCCATCTGGGCGACCGTGCCGTCGCGCGGATAGACGACCTTGACCGGCGCGCCGTTCGAGGCCCACAGCAGGCCGGCATATTCGAGCGACATGCCGAGCGCGAACTCGCCGTTGCCCACGCCCTGGAACACCAGCGTCGAGCGGTTGAGCGCCTTGGTGTTGGCGAGAAGCCGCGCGACCTTGGCCCAGCCGGCGTCACCCCCGCCCCACAGGTCCGCCAGCATCGTGAGATTGGTAAACGCCGAGCCGGAATTGGCCGGATCGGTAAAGGCGATCTTTCCCTTCCACTGCGGATCGAGGAGGTCGGCCCAGGTCTTCGGCCCGGCCTCCGCGGTAACGAGCTTGGTGTTCTGCAGGATCACCAGGAGGTGGACGTTGGTGCCGATCCAGTGATCCTCCGGGTCGCGGAACTCGGCCGGCACCGCGTCCTTGTTCTTCGCGGCATAAGGCGCGAGCAACGCGCGGTTGGTCGTCAACAACGCCCGGCTGACGCCCCACACCACGTCCCCCAGCGGGCGCTCGCGTTCGGAGGCGATACGGCGGAACATCACGCCGGAGCCGCCCTCGACCGGCTCGACCTCTATGCCGGTCTCGCGGGTGAAGGCCTCGAACACGAACCGATTGAGGTTTGCGTCGTTTGCCGAATAGACGACGAGGCGGTTTTGCCCGGCCGCCGGCCCGCCCATCGCCAGCGTCCCGACGACGATCAAACAAACGGCGATGCGGCGTAGCGTCAACATGGCTCCTCCGTTCGCTGGAACATGGCGCCGCACGCTGCGGTCGGCTCACATTACTCCGCAAGCACGCGCGCGGCGGCAGCGATCCCGGCGCCGGACGGCGGCGCCTGCCCGAGATCGCGCAAGGTGCATTCGAGATGGTGCAGGTCGGAGAGTATATCGCCGGCGTGAATTCCGGCCCACGATGGTTGAGGACCGGCTGTGCCAGTGCCGCGCGCACGCGTTCCGGGACGGCGGCCGGCCCGGGCAAACGCAAGCGATAGCCGGGCGGCACGACGTCGCGCAGGGCGGGCGGCGGAGGGCTGACGTTCACGGCATTCAGCGTCCCGATTGCGAAGCTCGTACACCCCTCGTGGCACCCTCCGGTGCGAACTTCGGAATCACAGGGACACGAGCAGATCTGTGATTTCTAGTGCCGCGTTTGAACCCGAAGTTCGCAACCGTACTCGGGATATGGTCTCCAGCCCAACTCCTTTGCACAGGCGCCCGGTCGCGACAACGCGCCGTCCGCCCCGCGCTACCGCCGGCTGCCGGCCGCCGGGCCGCCAACGCCCGCCAACGCCCCATTGCCCGGTCGGCAACGCACTCTATAATGAAGCTAACAATAAAGACCACCGGGGCAGGAGTGATGGGTGCGACGTCGGTCGATTATGCTCGTGCAGCGTTCGATCTGATCGACGATTTTGATCGGACGAAAACGCCCGAAGAAGTGGTGGAGCAACTCGCCTCCGCGCTGTCGGTCTTCGGTTTTTCGACCATTTTGATCACCGGTGTCCCCGAACCGCCGCAGCGCGTCGAACCGTATTTTCTCATGAACGGTTGGCCGCGCGGCTGGTCGGGACACCACGCCAAAGCGAACCATTACGCGGACGACCCCGCGGCCGCGTGGTGCCGCCGCACCATCAATCCGTTCGAGTGGTCGCAAGCGATAAGCCCGCCCAAACAATCGCCGCCGCTTGCTCCGCTCGTGCCGACGGCCGAGGATCTGGGGATGAAGAAGGGATTTCTCGTTCCGGTCATCCGCGCGACCGGCTCGACATCCTGCGTGACCATGGCGGGAGAGCGGCCGGAACTTGAGTCCCGGGCCAAGCGCGCCGTCTACATGCTCAGCCTCTATGCGCACGCGCGGGCGGTATCGCTGCTCGACTGCACCGATGGGGCCGGGCCGCGGCGCGAACTGACGCTGCGCGAGCGCGAAGTGCTGCAATGGATTGCGGCGGGCAAGTCCTCGTGGGATGTTTCCGTCATTCTCGGAATCAGCGAGCGGACGGTGAACTGGTTGATCTCCCGTGCCGCCCGCAAGCTCAACGCGGTGAACCGGACCCACGCGGTCGTCAACGCCATCCGGGCCGGCCAAATCTACATTTAGCCCTAAGTCAAGTGTCATTATTGACAGTCGACCCCGGCCGGTCGGTCGCGGTTAGCTAGCCTCCGTAGAGGTGCGAAGGGGACACCACGCGGTCGGCCTATCGGTCGACGACAAGACCCTTTCGGCTGCGCACGCGCCAACGGATCGACAGCGATCCGATGTGGAAAGGGTTGAGGTAACCGACGATCCCGAAAGGTCGAGTCATGAGTGACGACGTCAAGCTGCGTTGCATGAACCGGACTGTCCGGGCTCAAGCGAGAATGCCGGAGGTGGTGAGTCAGATCGTTGCCAGGTGCGATCACGCCCGGCTGATGGAACTCTATTATTGGACCCAGGAGCCGGGTTTGCTGGAAATCACCCGGGCGGTCGCCGCGATGCCGGAGGCCGGGCGGGAAGCGCTGGAATCGTTCTTCCGGCTGGGCGGCGACCCCCAATCGGTGTCCATCAGCTGGGAGACGGACGGACGGCTTTCGCTCGAATCGAACAACCTGGGGCAGGCGCTAGAGGTAGTATCGTACTTCTTGGCCGATCCGACCGGTATTAACAGAGAATCCGAACCGAACTGACAAGCTACTCGCGGAATCTGTGCGGGCTTGGTAGTGTATCCGATGACGCGATCCCGCGATGGGCGGGCGCGCCTAGTCGGAGACTTCCATGGCCACGCGAAAACCCGATCCAGTCGATATCGAGGTTGGACAACGTATCAAGATTCAGCGGCTTGCCGCCGGGCTGTCGCAGACCGAACTCGGCGAGAGTATCGGGGTCACGTTCCAGCAGGTGCAGAAGTACGAAAAGGGAGCAAACCGCGTCGGCGCCGGTCGTCTCACGCAAATAGCCCGGGTCCTCAACATCCCGGTCAATGCGTTTTTCGAGGGGCGCGACGCGATCGAAAAGGTCGCCGCCCAGGGCGTCGAGTCCCCGCTTTCGCTGATCACGCACCCCCACGCGTTTCGGTTGCTGCAGGCCTATTCGACCCTTACTGATGGGGAGCTGCGGCGCTCGATCGTCGAGCTGGTCGAAAGAATTGCGGTGAAAACCGGCGGCCACAGTCCGCGCCGCAAGCGCCGGTACACGCCGCGCCATTCGTAATCTCGACGAGGACGCGGGGCGGCACCCGATCGAGGACCTGCCACCCCGCGTTGACGGTTCCGCTGGCTCTCCCCAGGCTCCGGTTCGACGGCCGATACACCCGCTCTCGCCGGATCCTACGCCGCAGTTCGTGACGGAGTTCACGGCGCCATGGGATCGAAAAAGCCGGATTTTATCGACGTCGAAGTCGGGCAGCGAATTCGCATCCAGCGGCTCGCGGCCGGGCTGTCGCAAAGCGAACTCGCCGAACGGATCGGCGTGACGTTTCAGCAAGTGCAAAAATACGAAAAGGGGATGAACCGGGTCGGCGCCGGCCGCCTGACGAAGATCGCCCGCGTGCTCAACGTGCCGGTCGGTTCGTTCTTCGATGGGCGCGAAACGATCGAGCAGGTGGCGCTGCAAGGGATGGACTCCCCGCTGGCCGCCATGGCGCAGCCCTATGCCTATCGGTTACTGCGGGCGTATTCGACGATTTCAGATCCGGGCTTGCGCCAGACCATCGTCGATTTCGTCGAGCGCACCGCCAGCCAGCCGTTCGTGGGCGGTTTGCCGCCGCAACGACCACCGTCAGGCCGGCATTGATTTTCCCGCGCGTTCGGCGAGCGACCGCAACCCGATGAACGCATAATCCGGGTGAACGATCACGCTCACCGGGATTGCTTCCATATAGGCACGGAAGCGCCCCTTGGCGTCAAAGCGCGCGCGCAACTCGGACTTCGCCAAATGGTCAATAATGCGCGGCGCGATCCCGCCGGCAATGAAGACGCCGCCGCGGGCGCCGAAGCTCAGCGCGGCGTTGCCGGCAAACGTGCCGAGCAGGGCGCAGAACATGTCGAGCGCGGCGCGGCTGACCGGACAAGTGCCGGCAACGCCCGCCTGGGTGATCGCCGTGGCGTCGCGCTCGGGCACGCTGGCGCCGTCGAGCGCCGCCAGCGCCCGGTAGAGGTTTTCCAACCCGTGTCCCGACAGCGCCCGCTCCGCCGACGCATGCCCGAACCGCCGTCGCAGCCATTCGATCACCGCGTCCTCGCGCGCGGAGCTTGCCGGCAAGGTCGCGTGACCGCCTTCGGTCGCGATCACCACGGGGGCGCCGTCGCGCGGCACGTGACAGGCAAGACCGAGGCCGGTGCCGGGACCAAGCACGACCATCGGGGCTCCTGCGACGGCTCGTCCGCCCCCCAAGGCCGCCACGTGGGCCGGCTGGAGCGCGGGCAGCGATAACGCCGTCGCCTCGAAGTCGTTGATCACGCGCACGGCCGACACGCCGAGCACCCGGCGCAGCTCGGCCGCATCGACGATCCACGGACAATTCGTCATCACGGCGCGTTCGCCCTCGACCGGCCCGGCGACCGCCAAGATGGCCCCGCCGAGCGGCGCCCTCTGATCCGCGAGGAACGCCGTGACCGCATCGGTGAACTGCGGGTGATCGGCGACCGCCAAGGTCCGCACCGGCCCGATGCCCTGTCCTTTGCGCAGCAGCGCGAACCGCGCATTGGTGGCGCCGATATCGGCCAGCAGGATTTGCCCGGTGGGGTCCGCCATTCCATACTCCGACGATCCTGCCGCCGATGGCGTGGGCGGCGAGTTACAATAGCGGACCGATCCCCCGGTTCCGCAAGTTCCTCGGTGCGCGCGGTCGCAATCCATGTCCGACATCCAGGCCCTGACCGCCGGCGACCTGATCCGCCGCTATCGCCGGCGCGAAGTTTCGCCGGTCGAAGTCGTGCGGGATGCGCTCGCGCGCATCGAGCGCTTCAATCCCGTGGTCAACGCCTTCCTGCTGGTCGACCGCGAGGGCGCGCTCGCGGCTGCCGCCGCCTCCGAAGCGCGGTGGAAACAGGGCACGCCGCTCGGGCTCGTCGACGGCGTGCCGGCAACCATCAAGGACAATATCTGGGCCGAGGGCTGGCCGACCCGCCGCGGCTCGCGCACGAGCGACGCGGCGCCGTCCGCTGCCGATGCGCCCGCGGTCGCCCGCCTGCGCGAGCAGGGCGCGGTCATTCTCGGCAAGACCGCCCTGCCCGAGTTCGGCTGGATCGGCGTCTGCCACAGCCCGCTCACCGGCATCACCCGCAATCCGTGGAAGCTCGATCGCACCACCGGCGGCTCCTCGGGCGGAGCCGCGGCGGCCGCGCT
Source organism: Xanthobacteraceae bacterium (assembly GCA_035948495.1). GTDB lineage: Bacteria > Pseudomonadota > Alphaproteobacteria > Rhizobiales > Xanthobacteraceae > AP-16. The sequence goes on from DASZJC010000459.1 coordinate 13,722, forward strand.
GCTCAATCTCGGCCACCTCCACCTCGGCACCGACGGGGCCGGCTCGATCCGCATTCCGGCGGCGTTCACCGGCGTGTTCGGCATCAAGCCGAGCTACGGGCGCGTGCCGGCCTATCCGGCCTCGCCGTTCGGGGTGCTCGCCCACACGGGGCCGCTGACCCGCACCGTTCACGACGCCGCCCTGATGCTCTCGGTCATCGCGCAACCCGACCCGCGCGACATGACGGCGTGGAACATGCCGGCGCCGGACTTCCGCATCGGGCTCGAGGACGGGGTCGCCGGCCTGCGCATCGCCTGGAGCCCGCGGCTCGGGCATGTCGCCGCGCTCGATCCCGCGGTCGAAAAAGCGGCCGCAAGCGCCGCGCAAGCGTTCGCCGATCTCGGCGCCGTGGTGGAGGCGGCCGATCCCGGGCTTCCCGATACCAAACAACAGATCAAGGCGTTCTGGGGCGCGATCTCGGCGGTGGTGGTCGACGGCATCCCGCCGGAGCGGCGCAAGGACCTCGACCCGGACTTCCGGCGGCTCGCGGAGGAGGCACGACGTTACTCGACCGCCGACTACGTCGCCGCCTACCACGGCCGCGCGGAACTCGCCGAGACCATGCGGCGCTTCCACGAGCGCTTCGACCTGCTGCTCACCCCGCAAATGCCGATCGGCGCGTTCGCGGCCGGCCGCGTCACGCCGGCGGACGGCAGCTTCGGGGACGATTGGATCAACTGGTCGCCCTACACCTATCCGTTCAACCTGACGCAGCAACCCGCCGCGTCCGTTCCGTGCGGCTTCACCGCGGACGGCCTGCCGATCGGGCTGCAGATCGTCGGGCCCGCGCGCGGCGATCATCTCGTCCTGCGCGCCGCCCGCGCATTCGAGAGCACGCGCCCCTTTGCCGTCATCGACGCGCCAAAAGAATGAGCGCTTCTCACCGCGCGATGGCGTAGGCCTGCATCAGGCGCGGGGTCGCGGCGGCCGACAGCTTGCCGCCATCGCGCCCGACGGCGCAGACGCGGCCGAGCGCCCACGGCCCTTCGACGGTTATTTGGTGGCCGCGCCGACGCAGCGCCGCGATGGCCGTCTCACCAAACCGTTCCTCGACAATGAGCCGCCCGGGCTCGCAGGTGCGCGGGTAGAACGAACTCGGCCAGTGGCGGCTGGTGAACAGCGGCGCGTCGATCGCGGCCTGCAGGTCGAGGCCGTGGTGGACGTGGCGCAGGAACACCGCCAGCGTCCACTGGTCCTGCTGATCGCCGCCCGGCGTGCCGATCGCGAGCACGGCCTCGCCGTCGCGGGTGACGAGGGTCGGGGTCAGCGTGGTGCGCGGGCGCGCGCCCGGCCGCACCGTCGAGGGGTGGCCGGGCTCGAGCCAGCCGATCTGGCCACGGGTCGAGATCGCAAAGCCGAGCTCGGGAATCGCCGGCGAGCTCTGCAGCCAACCGCCGGATGGCGTTGCCGAGAGCATGTTGCCGAAGCGGTCAGCGACATCGATGTGAACCGTGTCGCCCCATTCGACCGGCAGCGGGGCGAAGGTCGGCTCGCCGGCACCGATCCCGTAAGGGGTCTCGGCGCCTGCCATCGCCAACACCCGCGCCATGCGGTCCGCCGCGCCGGCAAGCGCGCTCGGCCGCTGCTCCAGCGAGGCGGTGTCATTGACCAGCGCGCGCCGGCAGCGCGCGTTCTCGTCCGACAGCAGCGTCGCCAGCGGCACGTCGACGAAGCGCGGATCGCCGTAGAAGACTTCGCGGTCCGCATAGGCGAGCTTCATGCACTCGACCAGCGTGTGCACGAACGCGTCGCCGGCCGGATCGAGCGCGGCGAGATCGAAGCCGTCGAGGAGGGACAGGCTTTGCAGGAACGCCGGCCCCTGCCCCCACGGCCCGGTCTTGTGCACGCGCAGGCCACGGTAGACGAACGAGGTCGTCGGCTCGACGGTCGCCCGGAAGCTGGCGAGATCGTCGCCGCACAGGACGCCGCGATTGCGTTGCCCGGTCGAGTCCATCAGCTCCTGGGAGGCGTAGAACCTGTCGACCGCGTCGGCGACGAAGCCGCGATAGAAGGTTTCGCGCGCCCGCTCGATTTGCACGACGCGGTCCCTGCCCGCGCTCTCCGCCTCGGCGACGATCCGGCGATAGGTCGCGGCGATCCGCGGGGTCGAGAAAAAAGTCCCGGGCGCCGGCACCGCGCCGCCCGGACACCAGATCGCCGCCGACGTCGGCCATTCCGCGGCGAAGAAGTCCTTCGCCGCCAGGATCGAGGCAGCGATGCGCGGCAGCACCGGAAAGCCGTTCTGCGCATAGTGGAGCGCGTACTCGAGCACGTCGCGCAGCCGCCAGGTGCCGTGGTCGCGCAGCAGCAGCATCCACGCGTCGAACGCGCCGGGCACGACCGACGGCAACAGGCCGGTGCCGGGCACCTGCTTGATGCCGAGCGCGGAAAAATGCTCGAGCGTCGCGCCGGCCGGATACGGACCCTGGCCGCAGATGACGATCGGCGCGTTGGCGTCGGCGCGCGTGAGGATGATCGGCACTTCGCCGCCCGGGCCGTTGAGGTGCGGCTCGACGATTTGCAGCACGAAGCCGGCCGCGACGGCGGCATCGAACGCATTGCCGCCGCGCTCGAGCACTGCCATCCCGACGGCCGACGCGAGCCAGTGGGTCGACGCGATCGCCCCGAACGTGCCGCGCAGCTCGGGACGGGTGGTGAAGGGAGGGGGCATGCGGTTTTACCGTCGCGCGCCGCGGCCGATTAGCGCGCCGGAATAGCAGGTGCCGTACCGCTGCCGGCCGCCGGCTGCTCGCGGAGATCGACGGCGAGGTGGACCGCGACGTCGGCCACGGTCTTGAACAAGATCAGAACGACGAACGGCGCCATGGTGCCCAGCAGTATCGACAGGAAGCCGCCGAGGATGATGGCAAACTGCATGATGACGACCCGGACATACAGCATGCTGATCTCGCCGCCCACGCTGCCGGCCTGGACCTGCACCCGGACCGGGCGGCCGGGAAACAGCGCTTGCTCGATCCGCTGCAGCAGCGCCGGCCGCGCCACGTGGAACAGGAAGGAGACGCCGCGGCTGAGCATCAGACCGGCGAGCGGAAGCCACAGCCGGCTGTCCACGATGATCTGACGGATGAAGTCTTCCGGACCATGAATTCTGCGCGCCCATGCCCCCGCGAACATGAGCCACAGAAACAGGAAATGCACGGTCATGAACATGCCGGCGTGCACGATCAAGAAAGGCACGACGGCCCAGGGCGAGTTGATCGACTTTTCACCCGAGGTGATGCGCAGCGCGTCGAGGCCGTCGCGCGGCGTCATCGCGACGCGGGTGATGGTCCAGAACGCGATGATTGCCGTATCCATCCAATAGAGCATCAGCAGCAGGAACGCGTCCCAGTGCCAGAATGCGACGCCGGCCAACGGAAAAAGGTCGGCAGCAATGAGGACCAGCGTCGAGGGATGCAGCAGATTGTGCGGCCGCCGCAGGCCGGTGAGATCGATGACGTCCGTGTTGACCCGCATGGTCCATCGTCTTCATCAGATTCCGGTCGGCAGCGCCAGCCTTGGAACGCGATGGATGCCCCTCACACCCCCAGATACGCGCGGCGTACCTCCGGGTCGTCGAGCAGCGCGGCGACGCCGGTCATCTTGACCCTGCCGCGGTCGAGGATGACGGCGCGGCTGGCGAGCGAAAGCGCCCAGGCGGGAGATAGGTCGGGAACGCCCCCGCGCGTGCGCGCGGCCGCGCTGGTCGAGGCGAGCGGCACGCGCGTTACTTCTGTGCGGTCCAGGCCTTGTAGTCGGCCTCCGGTACGGTCGGCAGTTTCTTGATGAAGGCGACGATCGTCCAGATTTCCCGGTCCGGCACCCCGGTCGCCCCGAAGCTCGGCATGCCGGTCATGTTGATGCCGTTCTTGATCACCCAGAACAGCTCGCCCGCCTCGCGCTCCTTGACGACGTCC
>DASZJC010000460.1:0-2109 GCA_035948495.1 Xanthobacteraceae bacterium
TCGCGTTCCGGCCCGCGCTTGAGTCGGCCGACCGCGGCGACCACGAGCCGCATCTAGGAACCTAACCGGCGCGGCGTCCGCTGGTGCGGCCCGGCGCCCACATTTTTTCCAGGTTGTAGAAGGCGCGCACTTCCGGCCGGAACACGTGCACGATCACGTCGCCCGCGTCGATCAGCACCCAGTCGCAATGCGGTACGCCCTCGACCCGCAGGTCCGGCACGCCCGCCTCCTCCAGGTCTTCCAGCACGCGGTCCGCGACGGCGCCGACGTGGCGGTTCGACCTGCCGCAGGTCACCACCATGTAGTCGCAGATCGAAGTCTTGCCGTGCAGGTCGATGGTGATTGTGTCCTCGGCCTTGGCATCATCGAGACTGGCGAGGATCACGCGAAGGGTCTCCTCGGCGTCAGGGCGCACCTGGGAGACGGCATCGGGCACAGGGGACGCGGCCCGAGAGAGTGCAGGGGTGGACAGGGGTCCTTTTCCTTTCGCTGCCATGAACGCCCCGGCACCATCCCGGGGCTCACCTGCCTAAGATATGCGCGTCGGGTTAATGGTTTCAACCCGCGTAACGTCGTGCAACGTCACGAAGCGGTAGCACGAATCGCCGTGGACGACAGCGGCGACTTGATGCCGTGCAGGTAGACCCAGGCGGGCGGCCGGCGAGACGGCAGCGCGCGGGCGGCGCTTTCGCGCATGCGCGCCGATGCCAGCGCGTGGGCGGCCGTCGATGCGGTCGCGGCGAAGCTTGCGCCGAACCGGTCGACCACCGCGATCGGCACCCGTGCCGCGATCGCGCGCCAATGGCGCCAGCGATCGAACTGGGCGAGGTTGTCGGCGCCCATGACCCACACGAAGCGCACCGCCGGGAACCGACGCGTGAGCCATTCGATCGTGTCGCAGGTGAAGCGGGTGCCGATCGCGGCTTCGAGATCGGTCACGTCGATGCGCGGGTGCGCGGCGACGCGGCGCGCGGCCTCGAGGCGATCCGCGAGCGGCGGCAAACGCCGCGTGTCCTTGAGCGGATTGCCCGGCGTGACCAGCCACCACATGCGGTCGAGCCCGAGCCGCCGCATGGCGAACAGGCTCACCGCGCGATGCGCCCGATGCGGCGGATCGAACGAGCCGCCGAGCAGGCCGATCTTGAGCCCCGGCGCATGCGGCGGCAGGCGCAGCGTGACCACCCTCCCCTGGAGGGGGAGCGTCGCTCGCCGGAGCGAAGCGGAGGCGAGCGGGGTGGGGTGAAAAGAGCAGTCAGGCATATTGTTTGTTATCGTGCAGCTGTCACCCCCACCCGACCGCCTTCGCTTCGCTCAGCATAGCCGACGCTTCGCGTCGGCGTTCTTGAATACTAAGAACGGCGGCCGAAAGCCGCCTATGCGACCTCCCCCCTCCAGGGGGAGGTAAAGTGCGCCCGTTGCACGGTTGGTTGGAGGGTAAAACTCACGGCCGGATCTGGCCCGACCCTCGCACGCGGTATTTGAAGCTGGTGAGCTGCTCGACGCCGACCGGGCCGCGCGCATGCATCCGGCCGGTGGCGATGCCGATCTCGGCGCCGAACCCGAACTCGCCGCCGTCGGCGAACTGGGTCGAGGCGTTGTGCAGCACGATCGCCGAATCGACCTCGTTGAAGAATTTCTCCGCCGCCGCGGCGTCGGCCGTGACGATGGCGTCGGTATGGTGCGAGCCGTAGCGCTCGATGTGTTCGATCGCGGCGTCGACGCCGTCGACCGCTTTCACGGCAATGATGGCGTCGAGATACTCGGTCGACCAGTCGTCCTCGGCGGCCCGTTTGACGCGCGGGTCGACGGCTTGCGTTGCCGCGTCCCCGCGCACCTCGCAGCCCGCGTCGAGCAGCATTCTGACCAGCGGCTCGAGCTGCGCCGGGGCCGCGGCGCGGTCGACCAGCAAAGTCTCGGCGGCGCCGCACACGCCGGTGCGGCGCATCTTGGCGTTGAGCACGATGCGCTGCGCCATGGCCGGGTCCGCCGCCTTGTCGACGTAGACGTGACAGACGCCCTCCAGATGCGCAAACACCGGCACGCGCGCTTCGCTCTGCACCCGGCCGACCAGGCCCTTGCCGCCGCGCGGCACGATCACGTCGATTGCGC
>DASZJC010000461.1:0-3103 GCA_035948495.1 Xanthobacteraceae bacterium
GAAGCTCAGGCGGCCCGCGGGCTGCAGGGTCTTGATGTCGAAGGTGCGGATTTCGCTCGCGCCGTTGATCTCGATGGTGAGCACGAGACGGTCGCCGGCGACCGCCGTCTGCACGATGCGGGCGCCGCGCGGCAAGGTGAGCGTCATGTCGACCGGGATCTTGGGAGGCGCGGGCACCGCAACCGGTGCCGGCGGCGGCGCGCGCGGCGCGGCCGGCTCGGTGTGGTAGATGCGGTAGCCGACGACGACGAGCACCGCCGCGATGGCGATCAGCATGAACAGGTTGGAGACGAGCATCAGGCGCCGGATCTTGCCGATGGCGCGCGCCGCATCGGGATCGAGCGCCCGGACGGGCGGCGGCGCCGGCGGCGGTTCGCTCGGCGCGGGCCACGCCGGCTCCGGGGGCGCGAGCGGCTCGGGCGCGGCGTGCAACTCATATCGTGCAGTTCGTGGAGCCGGGGCGGCCGGTTCGGGCGGACGATCGAGGGCCGACGGCCAAGCCCACTCGGGCACGCCATCCGGCCCGTGCGGCCAGGACTCGCCGGCGTCCGGCGCGTGACGGGCCGGCGGCTCGAGCGGCCAGACTTCGCCCGCAGGCTCGGCCGGCGCGTGCCGCGGCGCCGGGTCGCGGCGGTCGAACAAATCATCATCCGGCTCCGTCGCCGGTTCCCGCTCCGGCTCCGGCTCCGGCGGCTGCATCGGCTCCGGCGCCGGCCGCGGAGGCGCCGGACGGTCGAACCAGGGCAGGTCGGGCGCGGGAGCGGCGGCCGCGGGCGGCGGCGGCGGCGATGCAGTAGTATCCGCCGGCTCGGTCGTGGGAGCCGGCGGCGGCGGCACCGGACGCGCGAACCGCGGCATGATGGGCTCGGGCGTTTCGCCGGGCGGCGCCGGAGTCCCGAGCGGCCGCGCCAGAAGTTGCGAGAGCCGCCGCGACGCTTCGATCGAGCGCGTCTCGCGCGCGGCCGGGGGCGCGGGACTTGGCGGGTCGTCCGGGTTCGGATCGCTCATGACGCAACAGGATCGCAGCGAAACCGTTGAAGTTGCCGACGCGGAAGCGGGCGAGCGGCTCGACCGCGTGCTCGCCGCCCACGTCGAAGGGTTGTCGCGCTCGCGCCTCAAGACGCTGGTGCTCGAAGGCCGCGTCGCGCTCGACGGCCGCACGATCCGCGATCCCGGCCACCGCGTCAACGCGGGCGACACCTTCATGGTCGAGGTCCCGGCGCCCGCCGCACCGGCGCCCGCGCCCGAGGCGATCGCGCTCGCCGTCGTCTACGAGGACGCCGACCTCATCGTGATCGACAAGCCGGCCGGCCTGGTGGTGCATCCGGCCGCCGGCAATTGGACCGGCACCCTCGTCAACGCGCTGATCGCCCATTGCGGCGAGAGCCTCTCGGGCATCGGCGGCGTGCGCCGGCCCGGCATCGTGCACCGGCTCGACAAAGACACGAGCGGCCTCATGGTGGTGGCGAAGACCGACCGCGCGCACCAGGCACTCGCCGCCCAGTTCGCCGACCACGGCCGCAGCGGGCCGCTCACCCGCGGCTACCTCGCCTTCATATGGGGCGTGCCCGACCGGCCGAAGGGGACGATCGACGCGCCGCTCGGCCGCCACCCGCGCGCGCGCGAGCGCATGGCGGTGCGCCCGGACGGCCGCCCGGCCGTGACCCATTGGAGCGTCGCGGAAAGCTACGCGGGCCGCGACGGCACCCCGGCCGCGAGCCTGATCGCCTGCCGCCTCGAGACCGGCCGCACCCACCAGATCCGCGTGCACCTCGCCCACATCGGCCATCCGGTGCTCGGCGACGCGGTCTACGGGCGCGGATTCAGGACCAAGGCGGCCGTTCTCGCCCCGCCCAGCCGGGCGGCGGTCGCACGTCTTGAACGGCAGGCGCTCCATGCCCATTTACTGGGCTTCGACCACCCGACGACGCACCGATTCCTGGAGTTCCGCTCGGAACTGCCGGACGATCTTTCACGTTTACACCATGGACTGCGACAGGCCGCGCCGCGAGGCGCGCCGGAACCTGCTGAATAAACACGTTTGTTCAATGGGTTGGCGCGACGGCGCGGCGGCCCGGGGCGGTCACTCGGACTTGAGCGGGCTTGTCTTTGCGTTCACCCGCCCGGTCCGATATGTTGCAACTGCGAACACGCGTCGTCGGCTCGGGGAGCGGCGGCGCAACCGCCCGCCGAAACTCGGGGGCAATAACGCCTGGAGGGCGCTATCAATGGCCCGCGCTGCGACCTTGCCGATCCTGACGGCCGAATCAGGGCTCACTCGCTACCTCGAGGAGATCCGGCGGTTCCCCATGCTGGAACCGCAGGAAGAATACATGCTGGCCAAGCGCTGGCGCGAGCACGGCGACCGCGACGCCGCGCACCGGCTCGTCACCAGCCACCTGCGCCTCGTCGCCAAGATCGCCATGGGCTATCGCGGCTACGGCCTGCCGATCGCCGAGGTGATCTCGGAGGGCAACGTCGGGCTGATGCAGGCGGTCAAACGGTTCGAGCCCGAGAAGGGCTTCCGCCTCGCCACCTACGCCATGTGGTGGATCAAGGCGTCGATCCAGGAATACATCCTGCGCTCGTGGTCGCTGGTGAAGATGGGCACCACCGCCAACCAGAAGAAGCTGTTCTTCAACCTGCGCAAGGCGAAGAGCAAGATTTCCGCGCTGGAAGAAGGCGACATGCGGCCCGACCAGGTCAAGCTGATCGCCAAGCGCCTCGGCGTCACTGAGCAGGACGTGATCGACATGAACCGCCGGCTCGGCGGCGACGCCTCGCTCAACGCGCCGATCCGCGACGACGGCGATTCCGGCGAATGGCAGGACTGGCTGGTCGACGACGCGCCGAGCCAGGAACGGGTGCTGGCGGAGAACCAGGAGCTCGACAACCGGCGCAAGGCGCTGGGCGAGGCCCTCACCGTGCTCAACGATCGCGAGCGGCGCATCTTCGAGGCGCGCCGGCTCGCCGAGGATCCGATCACGCTCGAAGATCTGGCGGACGAGTTCGGCGTCTCGCGCGAGCGGGTGCGCCAGATCGAGGTGCGCGCGTTCGAGAAGGTGCAGAGCGCGGTCAAGCACCGCATCGCCGCGATGGAGCA
>DASZJC010000462.1:0-1565 GCA_035948495.1 Xanthobacteraceae bacterium
CGACGTGCCGGCGTCGGGCAGCGGCAGGTTGAGGTTGTCGCCGGGGCGCAGCAGGTTGACCATCAGCAGGCCGAGCGCGAGCGAGATCAGCGAGGCGGTGAGGAACCAGCCCATCGCCTTGAGCCCGATGCGCCCGATCGCTCCGGTGTCGCCCATGTGGGCGATGCCGACCACCAGCATCGAGAACACGAGCGGCGCGATGATCATCTTGATCAAGCGCAGGAACAGGTCGGTGACGATGGAGAAGTAGCCGGCGACGATCGCCGCGGTCTTGGGGTCGGGAATGGCGTTGTAAAGGATGTAGCCGACGACGGCGCCGAGGATCATCCCGCCGACGATCCAGTAGGTGAAGCGCTTGCCCATGGCGTGCTCCCGTGCTCCCGCGCCAACGGGAGAGGTCGCCCGCCTCGCCCCCCGACGCGCTCGGCGCAAGCTTGACGGGTCGCGCGCCTCCACGCAACTGCGTGGGCGGTCATTGTCCCAGGATTTGGGGCCTTGTCCCCCGGGCGCGGCGCAGCACGAAGCGAAGCGTAGTGATGCGCTGCAGACCCGGGGTCCAGGGGCTGTATGCATAGACCCGGATCAGCGCCGCACCGTTCCGCTTTGCTTCACACTGCGGCGCATCCGGGGAACAATTCTCAGGATGGCGCACGCGGCGCGAGTTTCCACCGGTAGATCAGCGCCGAGGCCACCCAGCACAGGATAAAGAGCGCGATCACCGCAAAGCCGGCGAACGCCAGGCTGTCGTTCAAGTCGGCAACGGCGCGCCAGAACGCGCCCTCGAGCGCGAGCTTGCCGGCGATGAGCGAGAGCGCCTCGGTGCCGCCGATCAGCACCGCGACCAGCACCGACACCGCCGTGATCGTCAAATTGTACCACAGCTTGCGCAGCGGATGACTGAACGCCCAGCCGTAGGCGCCGACCATCACGATGCCGTCGGCGGTGTCGATGAGCACCATGCCGGCGGCGAACAGCGCGGGAAAAATCAGGATCGACCAGGCCGAGAGGCCTTGCGCGCTCTGCGAGGCGGCGATGCCCAGCAGCCCGACCTCGGTCGCGGTGTCGAACCCGAGGGCGAACAACAGGCCGACCGGGTACATGTGCCAGCTCGCGGAGACCATGCGGAACAGCGGCCGGAACAGGCGGGCGATGAGGCCGCGGCCGGCGAGCACGCCGTCGAGGTCCGCGGGGGCGCCGCGGTCGCCCCGGCGCACGCGGCGAAATTCTCGCCACACGTCGCGCAGGATCAGCGCGTTCACCACGGCGATCGCCAGCAGGAAAAGCGCCGACACCGCCGCGCCAAGGAGGCTGCCCAGATCGCGGAACGCCGCGAACGCCGTCTGCAGCGAGGCCGCCATGGCGACGATCGCGACCGTCGCCAGCACCACCAGGGTCGAATGGCCGACGGAGAAGAACAGGCCGACCGCGAGCGGCCTCTTGCCGTCCTGCATCAGCTTGCGCACCACGTTGTCGATGGCGGCGATATGGTCGGCGTCGACCGCGTGGCGCAGCCCGAGCGCGTAGGCGAGGACCGCAATGCCGAGGAGGTCGGCGCGATGGCCGAA
>DASZJC010000463.1:0-4633 GCA_035948495.1 Xanthobacteraceae bacterium
TCACGCAACCGTGATTCGTGTCGCATGTTCCCGAGGCCGCAAGGTCGCGTTAATGCGACGTTCCACAGGCGAGGAGGTTTCGATGCCCAAGCACGACTCGATTGACCACGGACGCCGCGCCTTGCTCGGCGCGGGCGGCGCGCTCATCCTCGGCGCGGTCTGGCCGGCGCGCGCGCCGGCACAGACCGGCGGCGGCGGCAAAATGAAGATCGGCGTCATCGGCTCCGGAAAGATCGGCGGCACCATCGGCGGCCTGTGGGTCAAGGCCGGCCACCCGGTCCAGTTCTCCTCGCGCCATCCCGAAGAGCTCAAGGACATGGTGGCTGGCCTCGGCGCGCTCGCGCAAGCGGGCACCGTCGATCAGGCGGTCGCCTTCGGCGACGCGCTCTTCATCGCCGTGCCCTATCGGGCGCTGCCGCAGATCGGCCGCGAGCACGCCGCGGCGCTCAAGGGCAAGGTCATGCTCGATGCCTGCAACGCCGTTGCCGCCCGCGACGGCCAGGACATCGCCGACGAGGTCGAGCGCGACGGCATCGGCGTCACCTCGCAGAAGTATCTGCCCGGCACGCGGCTGGTGCGCGCCTTCAACACCATGAGCTACATGGTGTTCGCGCGCGAGGCGAACCGCCCCGACCCGAAGCTCGCGATCCCGATTGCCGGCGACGATTCCGACGCGGTGCAGGTCGCGGCCGGCCTCGTGCGCGATGCCGGCTTCGACCCGGTGATCGTCGGCAAGCTCAAGGATGCAAGCCGCTTCCAGCGCGGCCAACCCGGCTACGGCCAGCAGGTGAGCGCGGCCGAGCTGAGGCAGAAGCTGTCACTGGCGCCATGACCGACGCCGGGGCCGCGCCGCCCGCGACCGACGCCAAGCCGGCGCTCGAGCGCTGGGTCGGGTGGGCGGTGCCGGCGACGCCGCAAGAGCTCGCGGCGGCACTGTGGTCGTTCGGCTACTTCTTCACGCTGCTCGCCGGCTACTACGTGCTCCGCCCGCTGCGCGACCAGATGGGCATCGCGGGCGGCGTGAAGAACCTGCCGTGGATGTTCACCGCCACGTTCCTGGTGCTCCTTCTCGCGCAGCCGCTCTACGGCGCGCTGGTGGCGCGGCTGCCGCGTGCGCGCTTCATTCCCATCGTCAACCACTTCTTCGTCGCCAACCTCGCACTGTTCTGGCTGCTGCTCACGCTCAACGTCGGCGCGGTGATCGTCGCGCGCGTGTTCTTCGTCTGGGTCAGCGTGTTCAACCTGTTCGCGATTGCGGTGTTCTGGTCGTTCATGGCCGACATGTTCAGCGCCGAGCAGGGCAAACGGCTGTTCGGCTTCATCGGCGCGGGCGGCACCGCCGGCGCGCTGCTCGGCCCGGTCATCACCATCTGGCTCTCGGTGCCGCTCGGCCCGGTCAATCTGCTGATCGCGGCGGCGATACTCCTCGAGGCGGCGGTGTTCTGCGTTTATCGGTTGGAGCGCGCGGCGATAGCGCACGAAGGCGGGAAAGCCAAGGCGCAGCGACTCGGCGGCAGCGCATTCTCGGCGCTAACCGAGCTAATTCGCTCACCTTATCTGCTCGGCATCGCCGCCTGGATCAGTTTGCAGTCATTCTGCGCGACCATCCTCTACTTCGAGCAGATTCACCTCGTCGCCGCCGACGTGCACGGCGCCGGTGCGCAGACCCGCATTTTCGCCAGCATTGATCTTGCGGTGAATCTTCTGACTTTGGCGATGCAGGTCGTCGTGACCGGACAAGTGCTGAAACGTTTCGGCACCGGGCTCACCGCCGCGGCGCTGCCGGCGGTCTATGTCGTCGGCTTCCTCGCCGTCTTCCTGGCGCCCACGCTCGCCGTGGTATTGGTCGCTCAGGTCATCCAGCGGTGGATGCACTTTTCCTTTTCCAATCCGGCGCGACAGGTGTTCTATACGGTGCTCGGCCGAGAAGAAAAATACAAAGCCAAGAATTTGATCGACGTGGTGATCTATCGCGGCTCGGACGCCTTGTACGGCTGGGTCTACGACAGTCTGCAGGCGTTGGGGTTGAAGCTCGGCGCGATCGCGCTGGTGGCTTGGCCGCTGGCGGTCGGCTGGCTCATTCTCTCGGGCGCGCTCGGACGCGCCCAGGAACGGCGCGCCGCCGAGCATGAGACGACGGCGGTCGCGGGAGGCCGTCGATGACGCTGCGAATGACGCGGCGCCAATTCGCGGCCGCGGCCGGCGCGGCGATGCTGGCGATGCCGGCGTCGGCGCAGACCGCCGCGCAGCTCGTCACCCGCGCCATCCCGGGAAGCGGCGAGCGCCTGCCGGCGGTCGGCCTCGGCACCGCCGAGGTGTTCGACACCGACGACGCGGAGACCCGGAGCAAGGCGGCGGCGGTGTTGCAGGCGCTGGTCGCCAACGGCGGCCGCCTGATCGACACCGCGTCGTCCTACGCGGACGCCGAGAGCGTGCTCGGCGGCGTGATCGCGCCCACCGGCACGCGCGACAAGTTTTTCATCGCGACCAAGCTCGAGTCGGCGGACGAGGCGGAACTCAAGCGTTCGTTGCGCCGGCTGAGGACGGAAAAAATCGATCTCCTGCAGCTGCACAACGTGCACAGGCCGCAGCAGTCCCTTGCCCAATTCAAAAATTGGAAGGCGCAAGGCGTATGCCGCTACATCGGCATCACGTCGACCTTTCACGGAGATTTTCCCGCGGTGGAAGCGGTGCTCGCGCGCGAGAAGCCGGATTTCGTGCAGATCGACTATTCGATCGACGACCGCGAAGCGGAAAAGCGCATCCTGCCGCTCGCCGCCGAGGTCAAGGCCGGCGTGCTGACCGCCCTGCCGTTCGGTCGCGCCCGCCTGTTCCGCGCCGTGCGCGGCAAGGAAATCCCCGACTGGGCTCGACAGTTCGCCGGCAGCTGGGCACAGTTCTTCCTCAAGTACCTGCTCGGCGATGAGCGGGTGACCGCGGTCATTCCCGGCACGTCGGATCCCGCGCACATGATCGACAATCTCGGCGCGATGCGCGGCCCCTTGCCGGACGCCGACCAGCGCCGGCGAATGGTGGCCTTTATCGAGGGTCTGTGAGGAGCCCAAATGAACGAGACGAGCGCGGGGGCGCGCCAGACCGCAGCCCCGGCCGGCGGACCGCCGCTTGATTTCCAGGAGCACCTCGCCGCGCTCGAGGCGAACGGCCTGTTGGTGCGCATCGACCGGCCGATCAACAAAGACACCGAGCTGCATCCGCTGGTGCGCTGGCAGTTCCAGGGCGGCCTGCCCGAGGCCGAGCGCCGCGCCTTCCTGTTCACCAACGTCACCGATTCCGCCGGCCGGCGCTACGCCATCCCGGTGGCGGTCGGCGCGCTTGCCGCCTCCCCGGCGATCTACGCGATCGGCATGGGCCAGCCGGTCGAGGCGATCGGCTCCGCGTGGCTGCGCGCCATCGCCAATCCGATCGCGCCGGTCATGGTGTCGTCGCCGCCCTGCCAGGAGATCGTGATCCGGGGCGAGGAGCTGCGGCGGCCGGACGGCGGCCTCAAGGCTCTGCCGGTGCCGATCTCGACGCCGGGCTTCGACGCGGCGCCCTATCTGACGGCGACGCTGTGCATCACGCGCGATCCCGACAGCGGCATCGCCAACATGGGCACCTACCGGGGCGCGCTCAAGGCGACCGACCGGCTGGGCGTGCGCATGTCCTCCCGGGTGGGCGGGGCCGGCGGCTACCTGCATTGGAAGAAATACCGCGCCCGCAAGGAGCCGATGCCGTGCGCGATCGTCATCGGCTGCGCGCCGGTGGTGGCGTTCACCGGCCCGCAGAAGCTCGAGACCGACCACGACGAGATGGCGGTCGCCGGCGGGCTTGCCGGCAGGCCGATCCGCGTCGCCAAGGCGGCGACCGTCGATCTCGACGTGCCGGCCGACGCGGAAATCGTCATCGAAGGGCTGATCGATCCGGAACTGCTGGAGCCGGAGGGGCCGTTCGGCGAAAGCCACGGCCACGTCGCGCTCGAAGACTTCAACATGTCCATGCGGGTGACGGCGATCACCCACAAGCGCGCGCCGGTGTTCGTGTCGATCGTCAGCCAGGTGACGCCGAGCGAGTCGAGCGTGATGAAGAAGGTGGCCTACGAGCCGCTGTTCCTCGCCCATCTGCGCGATCAGCTCGACGTGCGGGGCATCCGGCGCGTCCTCATGCACGAGCCGCTCACCAATCTGCGCAAGGTGATGTTCCTGCAGTTCGCCGCCGGCACGCCGCGCACCGAGGTGTGGCGCGCGCTCAACGGCGCCGCCAACCTGCGCGCCGACTGCGGCAAGGTCGTCGTGGCGGTGAGCGCCGACATCGATCCGGAGAACGTCGACGCGGTGCTGTGGTCGCTCGCCTATCGGGCAAACCCGATCGAGGACGTGCACATCGCGCCCTATCGCTCGCTTGGCCACGGGCCGAAATCCGACGCCGCCGCCACGGATTCGACCATGCTGATCGACGCGACGCTCAAGCACCCGATGCCGCCGCTCGCGCTCCCCACCCGCGAGTTCATGGAGCGCGCCCGCGCCATCTGGGAGGAGCTCGGGCTGCCGCGCCTCACGCCGCAGCCGCCCTGGCACGGCTACGACCTCGGCGACTGGGCGGCGGTGTGGGACGGCTACGCCCGCCGCGCCGTTGC
>DASZJC010000464.1:0-1778 GCA_035948495.1 Xanthobacteraceae bacterium
ACCATGGAGGTCGAGGCGGTCGACGAAGGCGTGCTGGCGAAGATCGTGGTGCCCGAGGGCACGGCCGACGTGCCGGTCAATCAGCTCATCGCGGTGCTCGCCGGCGAGGGCGAGGACGTGAAAGCCGCGGCCGCCCAGGCGGGCGCGGCCGCCGCGCCGGCGAAGGCCGCCCCGACGCCGCAACCGAGCGCGCCGCCGCCAGCCCCTGCTGCGCAGCCAACCGCGGCCCCTGCGCCAAAACCAGCTGCTGCACAGCCGATAGCGGCAGCTCCTCCCGCAGCCCCCGCAGCGCGGACGACCGACGGGCAGGGCGGCCGCGTGTTTTCCTCGCCGCTCGCGCGCCGGCTCGCCAAGGAGGCCGGCATCGACATTGCCCGCATTGCCGGCTCCGGCCCGTACGGCCGCGTCATCGCCCGCGACGTTGCGGCGGCAAGAAGCGGCGGCGCGCTCAAAGCGGCGGCGGCCGCGCTCCCCGGCGCCGCGCCGTTGCCGTTCCAGGCGCCGTCCGACGAGAAAATCCGCGCGCTGTTCGAGCCCGGCAGCTACGAGGTCGTGCCGCACGACAACATGCGCAAGATCATCGCGCGGCGGCTGACCGAGTCGAAGCAGACCATTCCGCATTTCTATCTCACGGTCGATTGCACCATCGACAAGCTCATGGCCGCGCGCGAGGAGATCAACGCCGCGGCGCCCAAGGACAAGGACGGCAAGCCCGCCTACAAGCTCTCGGTCAACGACTTCGTCATCAAGGCGCTGGCGCTCGCCATGCAGAAGGTGCCGGACGCGAACGTCACCTGGACCGAAGGCGCCATGCTCAAGCACAAGCATTCCGACGTGGGCGTCGCGGTCGCGATCCCGGGCGGCCTGATCACGCCGGTGGTGCGCAAGGCGGAGCTGAAGTCGCTGTCAGTGATTTCCAATGAGATGAAGGACCTTGCCGGCCGGGCACGGGTGCGAAAGCTCAAGCCCGAGGAATACCAGGGCGGCTCGACCGCCGTCTCCAACCTCGGCATGTACGGCATCAAGGATTTTGCCGCGGTCATCAACCCGCCGCACGCGACCATCCTGGCGGTCGGCGCGGGCGAGGAGCGGGCGGTCGTGCGCAACGGCGCGCTCGGCGTCGCCACGCAAATGACCGTGACGCTCTCGACCGACCATCGCGCGGTCGACGGCGCGCTCGGCGCCGAACTGATGGGCGCGTTCAAGAAGCTGATCGAGAACCCGGTGCTGATGGTGGTGTGAACGCGATGGCCGACACCAGTTTCGACATCGTCATCATCGGGTCCGGGCCGGGCGGCTACGTTACCGCCATCCGGGCGGCGCAGCTCGGGTTCAAGACCGCGATCGTCGAGCGCGATTACCTCGGCGGCATCTGTCTCAACTGGGGCTGCATCCCGACCAAGGCCCTGCTGCGCTCGGCGGAAATCTTTCACTACATGCAGCACGCCAAAGACTACGGCCTCTCGGCGCAGAACGTCGGCTACGACGCCAAGGCCGTGGTGGCGCGCTCGCGCGCGGTGGCGAAGCGACTCAACGACGGGGTCGGCTTCCTGATGCGCAAGAACAAGGTGACGGTGATCTGGGGCGAAGCGGCGATCGAGGCGCCCGGCAAGGTCAGTGTGAAGCCCAAGGGCGAGCCGCCCAAGGGCGCGCTCGGCCCCGGTAGCTACCAGGCCAAGCACATCATCATCGCGACCGGCGCGCGGCCGCGGGTGCTGCCCGGCATCGAGCCGGACCAGAAACTCGTGTGGACCTATTTCGAGGCGATGGTGCCCGAC
>DASZJC010000465.1:0-1573 GCA_035948495.1 Xanthobacteraceae bacterium
GCCCGGGCCAGGCCCTTGAAGCACGACTCGGCAATATGGTGATCGTTCGACCCGTACAAGGTCTCGACGTGCAGGGTGATGCCGGCGTTGATCGCGAAGGCCTGGAACCATTCGCGCACCAGCTCGGTGTCGAACGCGCCGACCTTGTCGCGGCCGAACTCCGCCTTGAACACCAGGAACGGCCGTCCGGAAATATCGAGCGCGACACGGGTCAGCGCTTCGTCCATCGGCACGTGCACGTCGGCGTAGCGGGTGATGCCCTTCATGTCGCCGAGCGCCTGCTTGATCGCCTGGCCGAGCGCGATGCCGACGTCCTCGGTGGTGTGGTGGTGATCGATGTGCAGGTCGCCCTTGGCCTTGACGGCGATGTCGATGCGCGAATGGCGCGCCAGGAGATCGAGCATGTGATCGAAGAAGCCGATGCCGGTCTCGATCGCGCTCGCGCCGGTGCCGTCGAGGTCGACGGCAACCGTGACGTCGGTTTCCTTGGTGGCGCGCGTAACCTTGGCGCTGCGCATCGGTCTTGCTCGGGTTGACTTGGCGCACGATCTTTTCCGACCTGCCTTCGCCCGCCGAAGCATCAAGCGAAATGACAAGCCGTACGAGGGCTTCGCGCAGGCGGGAAACCGGTACCCGCTTTTCGGGATCATGCGCTAACCGCGGGCGTTCTATCAGGGGTCTGCGGCCTTCGCCACCGCCGCGTCGCCGTAGCGTGAATGAAACTTGGTCATCGGATCGATCAGCGGTTTGCATCGCCGGGCGGCAGCGCCTACATGTCGGGCTTCAGTCCGCCATCCGATGCCCCATGCAGCCGATCCAGCCCGACCATTGGCACGCCACGACCATCCTGACCGTCCGCAAGGGCGGGGTCGTCGCCATCGGCGGCGACGGGCAAGTGAGCATCGGGCAGACCATCGTCAAGGGCAACGCCAAGAAGGTCCGCCGGCTCGGCAAGGGCGACGTCATCGCCGGATTTGCCGGCGCCACCGCCGACGCCTTCACGCTGTTCGAGCGGCTCGAGAGCAAGCTCGAGCAATACCCCGGCCAGCTCACCCGCGCGGCGGTGGAACTGGCCAAGGACTGGCGTACCGACCGCTACCTGCGCCGGCTCGAAGCCATGATGATCGTCGCCGACAAGGACGTCTCGCTGGTGCTCACCGGCACCGGCGACGTGCTCGAGCCGGAAGCCGGAATCATGGGCATCGGGTCGGGCGGCAACTACGCGCTGGCGGCCGCCCGCGCGCTGATCGACAGCGAGCTCGACGCCGAGACGATCGTACGCAAGGCGATGGCGATCGCGGCCGACATCTGCGTCTACACCAACCGCAACGTCACGGTGGAAAAGCTGTGACGCCGTCCGTGATCGTCGCATGACCGATTTTTCCCCGCGCGAAATCGTCTCCGAGCTCGACCGCTTCATCGTCGGCCAGGGCGACGCCAAGCGCGCCGTCGCCATCGCGCTGCGCAACCGCTGGCGCCGGCTGCAGCTCGACGACAAGCTGCGCGATGAGGTGCTGCCCAAGAACATCCTGATGATCGGGCCGACCGGCGTGGGCAAGACCGAGATTTCGCG
>DASZJC010000466.1:0-2106 GCA_035948495.1 Xanthobacteraceae bacterium
GCCCCGCGCTACCGCTGCGAGATCATCGCGGGCGTCACCGGCATGTCGGGCTGCTGGTCCGCGGCCGAGACCCCGATCGCCCAGGGCAACGACGTGTTCACCGTGCTCTCGGGTCTGCTGCCGGAGTCCGAGCTTGTGCACCGCCTGGCCGAGGCGGACGCGGCCGTGATCATGAAAGTCGGCCGGCATCTGCCCAAGGTGCGGCGCGCGCTCGACGCTGCGCATCGACTCGACCGCGCCATCTATGTGGAACGCGGCACCATGGCGGACGCCGTCGTGATGCCGCTCGCCGAGAAGCGCGACGACGGGGCGCCCTACTTCGCGGTGGTGCTGGTGCCCGGGTGGGAGACGCGCCCGTGACCGGGCACCTCGCCGTGGTCGGGCTCGGGCCGGGTGACGCGCGCTGGCTAACGCCGGAGGCGCAAGCGGCGCTCGATGCGGCGGATGCACTCTACGGCTACGGGCCATATCTCGATCGCGTGCCCGCGCGGCCGGGGCAAAGCCGTCATCCATCAGAAAATCGGCAGGAAATGAACCGTGCCGGCGCCGCGCTCGCCCAGGCGGCGCAAGGCGCACGCGTTGCGATCGTATCGGGCGGCGATCCCGGGGTGTTCGCCATGGGGGCCGCGGTCTGCGAGGCGATCGAAACGGGGCCGCCGTCCTGGCGCGCGCTCGATGTCACGATCGTGCCGGGCATCACCGCGATGTTGGCCGTCGCCGCTCGCGCCGGCGCGCCGCTCGGTCACGATTTCTGCGCGCTGTCGCTCTCCGACAATCTCAAATCCTGGGAAGTGATCGAGCGCCGCCTCGACGCCGCGGCGCAGGCCGGCTTCGTCATCGTTCTCTACAATCCGGTCTCGCAGGCGCGGCCGTGGCAACTCACCGGCGCGCTCGATCGCCTGCGCCGGCATCTGCCCGGAGCGACTCCGGTGATTTTCGGCCGTGCGGTCGGCAGGGTCGACGAGGCTGTCGCGGTGACGACGCTCGCTGCCGCCGATGCGGGCGCGGCCGACATGGCCACCCTGGTCATCGTCGGCTCGCGCGCGACGCGGGTGATCGCGCGGCCGGGGCGTCCGCTGGTTTACACGCCGCGCGGGGGGGCGGAGGCAAGCGCATGATCGAGCCACGCGGCGGCTTCCTCGATGCTCGCAACGCTCGGTACGTCCGGCAGATGCGGACGGCGCGACAGAATGATCTCGATCCCGAGTCCGCGCGCCGCCGCGATCTTGCCGTAGGTCGCCTCACCGCCGCTATTCTTGGCGACGACCGCGTCGATTGCGTGCGCGGTCAGCAACTCGCGCTCCGCGCTTTCAACGAACGGTCCGCGCGCGACCAAATAAGTCGCATGCGGTACCGGCAGCGGCGGATCGACCGGATCGACGCTGCGCACGAGATAATGATGCTGCGGCACCGTGCCGAACGGCTGGAGCTCTTTGCGGCCGAGCGCGAGAAACACGCGGCGCGGCGCCGGCCCGAGAGCGCGCACGGCCGCCGGCACGTCGGCGACCTCGGTCCAACGATCGCCGGCGACCGGCTGCCAGGGTGGCCGGCGCAACGCGAGCAGCCGCACGCCGGCGACGGCGGCCGCGCGTGCCGCGTTGGCGGAGATCGTAGCCGCGTAAGGATGGGTCGCGTCGATGAGCGCGGCAATGCGCTCCGCGCGCAGATAGGCGGCCAGCCCTTCGGCGCCGCCGAAGCCGCCGACGCGCGTCGGCACCGGCTGGGCGGCCGGCGCCGCCGTGCGGCCGGCCAGCGAGAGCATTATCGCCACGTCGGCACGGCCGCGCAGGCGCTCGGCAAGGCGCCGTGCTTCGAGAGTACCGCCCAGGATGAGGACTCGCCGCATGGCGATTGCTGATCCGCTCGCGCGCGAGAGTGCCGCACCGCGGCGCTGGCTGTCCATCGTCGGGATCGGCGAGGACGGCGTCGATGGCCTCGGCGCGACCGCGCGCGGACTTATATCGTCGGCGGAGATCGTGTTCGGCGGAAAGCGGCATCTTGCCCTCGCCGGTTCCCTCATCCGCGGCGCGGCGCGCCCATGGCCGAGCCCCTTCGATCGCGCCGTTGAAGAGGTCGTTGCACACCGCGGCCGGCAGGTGTGCGTGC
>DASZJC010000467.1:0-14057 GCA_035948495.1 Xanthobacteraceae bacterium
AGATCGTCGCAAAAATCATCGCGAAGGAACGGCCGGACGCGCTGCTGCCGACCATGGGCGGGCAGACCGCCCTCAACTGCGCGCTGTCGCTCAAAAGAATGGGCGTGCTCGACCGCTTCAACGTGAAGATGATCGGCGCAACCGCGGAGGCGATCGACAAGGCGGAGGACCGCGAGCTGTTTCGCGAGGCGATGCGCAAGATCGGGCTGGAGACGCCGCGCTCCTCGCTCGCCAATGCATCCGATCTCAAGAAGGCCGATCGCGAGCATCACGCGGCCGAGATCCTGCGTATCAGGGCGCAGCAGCTCGCGCCCGACGCGGAGCGGCACGCGCTCGACGCATTCGAGCGCAGCTGGGCGGCCGGCGAAGCCGACCGCAAGCGGCGCTACGTCGAGAAAGGGCTGATCGAGGCGCTGGAAGCGCTCGCCGAGATCGGCCTGCCGGCGATCATCCGGCCGTCGTTCACGCTTGCCGGCACCGGCGGCGGGGCCGCGTTCAACAAGGCGGAGTTTCTCGAGATCGTCGAGCGCGGCCTCGACGCCTCGCCCACCACCGAGGTGCTGATCGAGGAAAGCGTGCTCGGCTGGAAGGAATTCGAGATGGAGGTGGTGCGCGACAAGCGCGACAACTGCATCATCATCTGCTCGATCGAGAACCTCGATCCGATGGGCGTGCACACCGGCGACAGCATCACGGTGGCGCCGGCGCTGACTCTGACCGACAAGGAATACCAGATCATGCGCGACGCCTCGATCAGGGTGCTGCGCGAGATCGGGGTGGAGACCGGCGGCTCCAACGTGCAGTTCGCCGTCAACCCGGCCGACGGGCGGCTGGTCATCATCGAAATGAATCCGCGGGTGTCGCGCTCGTCCGCGCTCGCCTCCAAGGCGACTGGCTTTCCCATCGCCAAAGTGGCGGCGCGGCTCGCGGTCGGCTACACGCTCGACGAGATCGCCAACGACATCACCGGCGGCGCCACCCCGGCCTCGTTCGAGCCGACCATCGACTACGTGGTCACCAAGGTCCCGCGCTTCGCGTTCGAAAAGTTTCCCGGCGCCGAGGCGGTGCTCACCACGTCGATGAAGTCGGTCGGCGAGGCGATGGCGATCGGCCGTACGTTCCAGGAAAGCCTGCAGAAGGCGTTGCGCTCGCTCGAGACCGGGCTGGCCGGACTCGACGAGATCGAGATCGAGGGCCTCGGCCAGGGCGACGACAAGAACGCGATCCGCGCGGCGCTGGGCACCCCGACGCCGGACCGCCTGCTCAAGATCGCGCAAGCGATGCGGCTCGGCGTCGGCGACGACCAGATCCACGCCTCGTGCGGGATCGATCCGTGGTTCCTCGGGCAAATCCGCGGGATCGTCGATACCGAGAGCGAGATCAGGGCGAAGGGCCTACCGCACAGCGGCCCGACCTTGCGCCGGCTCAAGGCGATGGGTTTCTCCGACGCGCGGCTCGGCAAGCTCACCGGGCAATCGCCCGGCGCCGTCACGCTGCGGCGGCGCGCGCTCGCGGTGCGCCCGACGTTCAAGCGCATCGACACCTGCGCGGCCGAGTTCGCCTCGCCCACCGCCTACATGTACGCGACCTACGAGACGCCGTTCAACGGCCGCCCGGCCGACGAGGCGGCGCCGACCGCGCGCAACAAGGTGGTGATCCTCGGCGGCGGGCCGAACCGCATCGGCCAGGGCATCGAGTTCGACTATTGCTGCTGCCACGCGGCGTTTGCGCTGCGCGACGCCGGCTATGAAACCATCATGATCAACTGCAATCCGGAAACGGTGTCGACCGACTACGACACCTCGGACCGGCTCTATTTCGAGCCGCTCACCGCCGAGGACGTGATGGAGATCCTCGACGCCGAGCGCGCCAACGGCACCCTGCACGGGGTCATCGTCCAGTTCGGCGGCCAGACCCCGCTCAAGCTCGCCGAGCCGCTCGAACAGGCCAAGGTGCCGATCCTCGGCACGTCGCCGGACGCCATAGACCTCGCCGAGGACCGCGACCGTTTCAAGCGGCTGCTCGACCGGCTCAAGCTGCGCCAGCCGCAGAACGGCATCGCCACCACGCCGCAGCAGGCACGCGCCATCGCCGATGCGGTCGGCTATCCGATCGTGATCCGGCCGTCCTACGTGCTCGGCGGACGCGCCATGGAGATCGTGCACGACCCGCCGCACCTCGATCGCTACATCGCGCGGCTGGCGGCCGACCTCGACCGGCCGTCCGAACTGGTGGTGTCGGACAAGCGCCCGCTGCTGATCGACCGCTATTTGTCCGACGCCATCGAGGTGGACGTCGACTGCCTGGCGGACGGCAAGGACGCCTTCATCGCCGGCATCATGCAGCACATCGAGGAGGCCGGGGTGCATTCCGGCGACTCGGCCTGCTCGCTGCCGCCCTACTCGCTGTCGGCGACCACGACGGCGGAGCTGGAGCGGCAGACCCGCGCGCTCGCGCTGGCGCTCGGCGTGGGCGGCCTGATGAACGTGCAATATGCCATCAAGGACGGCGAAATCTACGTGCTCGAGGTCAACCCGCGTGCTTCGCGCACGATCCCGTTCGTCGCCAAGGTGATCGGCCGGCCGGTGGCCAAGATCGCGGCCCGCATCATGGCGGGCGAGAGCCTGGCAAGCTTCAGGCTCGAGCCGCAGGCGCTCGCGCATGTCGGGGTCAAGGAGGCGGTATTCCCGTTCGCGCGCTTTCCCGGGGTCGACACGGTGCTCGGCCCGGAGATGAAATCGACCGGCGAGGTGATGGGCATCGACCGCTCGTTCGAGATCGCCTTCGCCAAAAGCCAGATCGGGGGGGGCTCGCGGCTGCCCAAGGACGGCACCGTGTTCGTCTCGGTGCGGGACGCCGACAAGCCGCGCATCCTCGACGCCGTCCGGCTGCTCGCGGGGCTTGGCTTCAAGATCATCGCCACCTCGGGGACCCAGCGGTTCCTGCGGGAGAACGGCATTGCAGCCGAAAAGGTCAACAAGGTCCTGGAGGGGCGCCCCCATATCGTCGATGCCATCAAAAACGGGGGGGTTCAGCTCGTTTTCAACACCACCGAGGGGATGACCGCCCTGGCCGACAGCCGCTCCCTGCGCCGCGAGGCCCTCTTGCATAAAGTGCCGTACTACACCACTCTTTCAGGAGCCGTCGCTGCGGCGCAGGGGATCAAGGCCCATCTTGGGGGTGACCTCGAAGTCCGCGCTCTGCAGAGTTATTTCAGCGGCCAGGCCTGAGGCGCAGACCACCGCAGACGGCACGAGTACTGGAGAAAGTTCCGCGGTCGCGGGGCCGAGGGCGTCCCGCGATCGGGACTTTGTCTGTCCGGAGGACCGAGGAGCGATGGATAAGATCCCGATGACGGCGGCGGGGTATACCGCGCTGGAGCAGGAGCTCAAGCACCGCCAGCAGGTGGAGCGGCCCCGCATCATCCAGCAGATTTCCGACGCGCGCACCCATGGCGACCTGTCGGAGAACGCCGAGTATCATGCCGCCAAGGAGGCGCAGGCGCACAACGAGGGCCGCGTCGCGGAGCTTGAGGACAAGCTCGCGCGCGCCGACGTGATCGACGTGTCCAAGCTGTCCGGAGATACGGTGACGTTCGGCGCCACGGTCACCCTGATCGACGAGGATACCGACGAGAAGCGGGTCTGGCAGATCGTCGGGGAGCCCGAGGCGGACGCCAAGGCCGGCCGCATCTCCATCACGTCGCCGCTCGCCCGCGCACTGATCGGCAAGGCCAAGGGCGCCTCCGTCGAGGTGGTCACGCCGGGCGGCGCCAAGGCCTTCGAGGTCAAGAAGGTCGAGTGGCGTTAAAGCGGGCGAATAGCGCCGGCGAATAGCGAGTAGCGAATAGAATCGCGCGCTTTTTCGCCCGACCACCACCTCAACCGCCCTCTGCCGGGTTCGGCAGCCGATTGGGACAGCTATTCGCTATTCGCTATTCGCTATTCGCTATTCGCTATTCGCTATTCGCTATTCGCTATTCAAACGGCACCACCGCCGCGTCTTTCGCCATCTTCAGCGCAACCGAGGTCTTGACGTTGCGCACATGCGGGGCGGCGGTCAGCTCCACCACGAAGGCCTGGAACGTGCGCAGGTCCGGCGCGACGCACTTGAGGATGAAGTCGATCTCGCCCGACAGCATCCAGCACTCGCGCACGAGAGGCTTGGCCCGCACGAACGCTTCGAACGCCTGCAGGTCGGCTTCCGCCTGGCTCGTCAAGTGCACCATGGCGAAGACGGTGACCTCGTAGCCGAGCAGCTTCTCGTCGAGCAGCGCCCGGTACCCTTTGATGTAGCCGGCCTCTTCCAGGGCGCGCAGGCGCCGCAGGCAGGGAGGGGCCGAAATGCCCACCCGATGCGCCAGCTCCACATTGGTGATTCGGCCGTCGTCCTGGAGTTCCTTGAGAATCTTCCGGTCGATGGCGTCGAGGCGGGCTGACACATTAGCCTCCCTGCGGCGGACGGGGTGAATCCCCCGCCAATCCGCGTATTCCTAACCCGAAGAGCGGAATTCGAGCAATATTATTGCGCAGTCAATGAACGGGCGTTCATATTGTTGTTAACTCGCGCCCGTTTCCGGGTTGCGTATCTTGCATAGCTCGGCCAGCGCTTTAGATTGTGCAGGGCACCCAGCCGGTTCCGCGGACGACCGAGAGCGGCCACAATCACACGTGAAGGTACGTTCCTGATGGCTGCCACAACCCACGCCAAAATCGTCATCGTCGGCTCCGGCCCGGCCGGATGCACGGCGGCGATTTACGCCGCGCGCGCCATGCTCGAGCCGATCCTGATCCGCGGGGCCGAGCCCGGCGGCCAGCTCACCATCACCACGGACGTGGAGAACTATCCGGGCTTTGCCGACGTCATCCAGGGCCCCTGGCTGATGGAGCAGATGGAGAAGCAGGCCGCCCATGTCGGGGCCCGCCTGATCGCCGACCATGTGACCAAGATCGACCTCTCCCGCCGGCCGTTCCGGCTCGACTGCGATTCCGGCCACGTCTATTTCGCCGACACGCTCGTGCTCGCCACCGGCGCAAAGGCGCGCTGGCTCGACCTCCCGTCGGAGCGCAAGTTCAAGGGATACGGCGTCTCCGCCTGCGCGACCTGCGACGGCTTCTTCTATCGCGGCAAGAACGTGATCGTGGTCGGCGGCGGCAACACCGCGGTCGAAGAGGCGCTGTTCCTCACCAATTTCGCCACCAACGTCACCCTGGTGCATCGTCGCGACAGCCTGCGCGCGGAGAAGATCCTGCAGGAGCGCCTGTTCAAGCACCCGATGATCGACGTGGTGTGGGACACGGTGGTCGCCGATATCCTCGGCACCGACGACCCGCCCAAGGTGAGCGGGATCGTATTGGAAAACCTGAAGACCGGCGCCTACCAGGAACGGGCAATCGACGGCGTGTTCGTCGCCATCGGGCACACGCCGGCGACCGAATTGGTTGCCGGGCAAGTGCGCATGAAGTCGTCCGGCTACATCGCCACGGCGCCGCATTCGACCGCGACCTCGGTTCCCGGGCTGTTCGCCGCCGGCGACGTGAGCGACGACGTCTATCGCCAGGCGGTCACCGCCGCGGGACTCGGTTGCATGGCCGCGCTCGAAGCCGAGCGCTTTTTGGCGGCGCTGGAACAGCCGCGCGCAGCCGCCGAATGACAGGGCGCGCCGGTTTTAAACTGTTGGCTTGCCGCGTTTCCGCGACGGCGACGCTGATTTCGCCGGCGGGGAAAAACGCTCGAGGGTACGGGTCATGAACTGGGACAAGCTGAAGGTCTTCCATTCCGCCGCCGAAGCGGGAAGCTTCACCCACGCGGGCGAACAGCTCGGGCTGTCGCAATCGGCAGTGTCGCGGCAAGTCAGCGCGCTCGAGCAGGAGCTCAACGTGCCGCTGTTCCACCGGCACGCGCGCGGGCTCATTCTCACCGAGCAGGGCGAACTGCTCTACCGCACCGCCCACGACGTGTTCATGCAGCTCGAAGCGGCGCGCACCAAGCTGACCGACAGCCGCGAGAAGCCCAACGGCGACCTCAAGGTGCAGACGACGCCGGGCATCGGCGTGCACTGGCTCACCCCGCGGCTCGGCGAGTTCCTCGACCTCTACCCGGACATCCGCATCACGCTGATCACCAGCGACGAAGAGCTCGACCTCTCGATGCGCGAGGCCGACGTGGCCATCCGTCTCGGCCAGCCGGTGCAGCCGGACCTGATCCAGCGCAAGCTGTTCGCCATGCACTTCCACGCCTACGCGTCGCCGGAATATCTCAAGCGCAGCGGCACGCCGCGCTCGCCCGAGGACCTCGACGGTCACCGCATCCTGGCGATCGGCGGCAATGCGCCGCGCTATTTGCGCAGCGTGCTGTGGCTCACCGAAGTGGGCCGCAACGGCAAGGGCCCCCGTGTACCTTCGTTCGTCGTCAACAACGTGCTCGGCTTGCTGCGCGGATGCCAGCGCGGCATCGGCATCGCCATGCTGCCCGACTATCTGGTCGAAGAGAATCACGGGCTGGTTCAGCTGTTCGGCGACGTGGCCGACGTCGCGTCCGACGCATATTTCGTCTACCCGGAAGAGCTCAAATCGGTGGCGCGCATCCAGGTGTTCCGCGATTTCCTGGTGGCGAAAGCGCAGCGCTGGAGCTTCTGACGTTAGCTCGGCAAGGCTTGCGGACCCCGCATGGCTGGCATGCCGGGTGCCGTGTTGTGCGGCGGCACGGCCGGTCGCATAGTTTCCTTGCGCTGTAGGCAAACCGATAGGCAGTTCCTCCCAGGTGGCAGATCGGTCTGCAGCCAGCTGTTCCCCTCTGGAAGGTGATTGTCGGCTTCGCGCCGACAAGACTACGCCGGGCCTCGCGCCCGGCGTTTTTTTCAGATGACAGACGACGCACCCGCATTCGCCGAACGTTAACGCAGGGCCCGTAAGGTCGCGGCATGGCATCGCATGTCGCCGCACCGATGAGCGCCCAGCCCCAGCCGATTCCGGACGGCGCCGCCGACAGCCCGGCCCTGCTCGACCGGCTGTACCGGGCGGCGCCCGGACCGACGCTCAGCGTGGTTGCGCCAACCCGCAACGAACGCGACAACGTCATCCCGCTCTACAATGCGCTGTCAGCGGCGCTGGCGAAAATCGACTGGGAGGTCATTTTCGTCGACGACGACTCGGACGACGGGACGCCCGACGCGGTGCAATGGCTGGCACGACACGACCGGCGGGTACGGCTGGTCCGCCGCATCGGCCGCCGCGGGCTGTCCTCGGCGTGCGTGGAGGGCATGCAGGCGAGCACGGCGCCGTTCGTCGCCGTGATCGATGCCGACCTCCAGCACGACGAGACCCTGCTCCCGCGCATGCTCGCCATGCTGATGACCGAGCCGCTCGATATCGTGGTCGGCAGCCGTTACGTCGAGCACGGCGGGATCGGAACCTGGAGCAGCGGCCGCGCGCGCCTGAGCGAACTCGCGACGCGACTGGGGCGGCGGGCGTTGCGGGCTCCGATCGCCGATCCGATGAGCGGCTTCTTCATGCTCCGGCGCGAGGCGTTTGCCACGAGCGTGCGCAACCTTTCCTCGCTCGGCTTCAAGATCCTGATCGATCTGCTGGCGT
Organism: Xanthobacteraceae bacterium; assembly: GCA_035948495.1. GTDB lineage: Bacteria > Pseudomonadota > Alphaproteobacteria > Rhizobiales > Xanthobacteraceae > AP-16. The sequence continues at coordinate 7,593 of DASZJC010000467.1, forward strand.
CCTCGCCGCAGCCGCTGCGCGCGAAGGAGCTGCCCTACGAGTTCCGCGCGCGCCACGCCGGCGAGAGCAAGCTCGACGCGCTGGTGGCGTGGGAATACCTGATGCTGCTGGCCGACAAGCTGTTCGGCCGTTTCGTGCCGGTGCGGTTCCTCTCGTTCTCGATCGTCGGCGGGATCGGCATCCTCGCCCATCTCGCCGCGCTGTGGATGTCGCTCAACCTGCTGCAGTTGCCGTTTTCCGCGAGTCAGGCGATCGCGACCGGCGCCGCCATGGCCGGCAACTTCGCGCTCAACAACGTGCTCACCTACCGCGACCGCCGCCTGCGGGGCTGGAGCTTCGTGCGCGGGCTGATGTCGTTCTGTCTGGTCTGCAGCATCGGGGCGCTCGCCAACGTCAGCATCGCCACGTTGCTGTTCGATCGCGAGCGCGCGCTGTGGTGGGTCGCCGGCCTCGCCGGCGCCGCCATGAGCGCGGTATGGAATTACGCGGTTTCTTCGCTCGTCACCTGGCGCGCGAATTGACCGCCTACTCGGCGGCACGGCGGGCGGCGACGATCTGATCGGCCTGCTTGCCGGTCAATTCCTGCATGTGATCGAACTTGAAGGTGAAGCTGCCGACGCCGGCGGTGGCGGAGCGGACCTCGATGATGAGGTCGCCGATCTCCGATTCCGGCATCAGCGCCTTGACCACGTCCCAGCCGGCCCAGCCTTCGCGCGTGTCGAATCCGAGAATCTGGCCGCGCCGTCCCGACATGATGGCGTTGATCTTGGCGGTCGCTTCCGACGGGCAGACGATCTCCACCGAATGAATCGGCTCCAGCAGCACGGGCTGGCATTGCGGCAGGGCTTCGACGACGCCGATGCGCCCGGCGGTGCGGAACGCCATGTCGGAGGAATCGACCGAGTGGTAGGAGCCATCGATCAGCGTCACCGCGAGATCGACCACCGGAAAGCCGAGCGGCCCGGCCTTGAGCGCGTCGATCACGCCCTCTTCGACCGACGGAATGTAGTTGCGCGGCACCACGCCGCCGGTGATTTCCTCGTCGAAGCTGAAGCCCGATCCGCGCGGCATCGGCTTGATGCGGAGCACCACGTCGCCGAACTGGCCGTGCCCGCCCGACTGCTTCTTGTGCCGGCCGCGCTGCTCGATGCCTCTGCGGATGGTCTCGCGGTAGCCGACCGTGGGCGCGCGCGTGGTCACGGCGACGCCGAAGCGCTGGGCGAGCCGCTCGGTCGCGACCCGCAGGTGCATCTCCCCCTGCCCCCACGCGATCACCTCGTGGGTCTCCGGATTGTGGATGATCGTGAGCGAGGGGTCCTCCTCGTACAGCTTGGAAAGCGCCTGGCCGAGCTTCACGTCGTCCTTGCGCTCCTTCGCGGCGACCGTGAACGCGAGCACTGCCGGATAGGCGGGCACCGTGGCGAGCGGGGCGTGCGGCTGCTTGCCCGAGGTCAGCGTGTCGCTGGTCTTGGCGTGATCGAGCTTGCCGAGCGCGACCGCGTCGCCGGCAACGGCGGGCCCGCGCTTCTCGCTCGCCTGGCCGGTGAACTTGAACACGCCGGACACGCGGTCGGCGGTCCCGGACGCGCCGGTGAGCATGGCGCCTTCCGCGATCGAGCCGCTCAGCACCCGCGCCATCGACATTTTGCCGCCGTGGGCGGTGTGCAGCGTCTTCATCACATAGGCGATGCTTTCGCCGTTCGACGTGACGCCCAGGCGCTTGGCCGTGTCGGCGACGCCGGGCGCTTCGTGGCGCAGCGCCTTGAGCAAGCGCAGCACGCCGTTGGTCCGGGTCGCGACCCCGATGAGCACGGGACAGATGACGCCGTCGCGCAGTTCCTTGGACAGATCGTCGAACACCTTGTCGCGCGGCGGCGGGATGTCCTCGAGCAGCTGCTCCATCAGCTCGTCGTCGTGATCCGCGAGCTTCTCGAGCATGCCGAAGCGCGCTTCCTTGTTGCGGTCGACATGTTCGCCGTCGAGCGTGACCACCTCGGACGGCGCGTGCTCCTTGTAGATGAAGGCGCGCTCCAGCGCGAGGTCCACGAACCCGGTGATGATCTCGTTCGACCAGATCGGGATCTGCCGCAGCACCAGCGGCACGCGCGAGGCGGGCTGCAGCAGCGCGAGCGTCTCGCGCACCCGCTTGTCCGCCTTGTCGATCTTGTTGAGGAACAGGAAGCGCGGAATGCCGAGCTGTTCCAATTCGCGCAGCACGAGCTGAAGCTGCGGCACCTTGCGCGCGTCCGCCTCGCACACGACGATGGCCGCGTCGACGGCGGGCAGCACGGCGCGCATGTCGTGCACGAACTCGACCGAGCCCGGGCAGTCGACGAAGGTGTAGGTGTCGCCCAGGAAGGCGGTCGAGGCGACCGACACCTCGACGCTCATGTGGTGGTGGCGCGCTTCCGGACTGCCGTCGCCGACCGTGGTGCCCGCCTCCACGCTTCCCTGGCGCTGGATCGCGCCGGTGCGCGCGAGGATCGCTTCGAGCAGCGTGGTCTTGCCGCTCTGGAACGGGCCCACCAGCGCAATGCACCGGGGACCCTTCGGACTATTGCCGCCGGATTGTCCCATAGCCGCCTCCTCGTGGGCCGTTCTTGGTCTTGCCGCAGCCGGGCCTTCTGCGAGCCCGCGCGCCATCGTCTCAGGCCGCCGCCGCACTGGCAAGAGGACGACACGCGCGTCGCAGCCGGATGCGAACGACCCTGGCTGCGGCAAATAGCGGAGCGAAAATCAGTTCACGGAAAAGAGACGACGGAGGTCAGGGACCATAGCGCAGCTCGAGCGAGGCAATGCCCAGCGTGACGTTGACGCCGGCCTGCCCCTCCACGCTCAACGGCTGCAGCGCGAAGGTGTTGTTCGAGCCGCCGACGAGCGCATTGGCACCGGCGCCGAGGCCCACCGCCGCGCCGGCCGAGACGCCGCCGTAGGTCCCGGCCAAGTCGCCCGGCCCGATCCGCGCGGTCGGGGCGAAGACGCCCCAAGAGAGCAGCGACTGCTCGGTGATCCCGACGTCGAGGCCGAACTTGCGGACGATGCCGTGGTAGCGCACCGGCGGCATGTAATCGGAGCGGAACACGCATTCGAGCTCATGCACCGATCCGATGATGAACCCGGTGGACCCCATGCCGCGGCATTCGAGCACGCCCGCCTGGACGGATTGGGCGACCGCCGCCCCCGGCAGCAGGACAAGCGCCGCCGCAACAGCAACGCGGATGGTCGAGGAACGGATCATGATGCTTCCCCCTGGTGGATGTCCGATCCTACCAGGAATCGAGCCGGGGGAGTCAGGGCGGTGGTAGGGCGGGCAAAGCCGCCGACGGCGGTGTGCCCACGCGGGCCATCCCACATTGCCGCAGAACGCGTGGGCACGGCGCCATAGCGCGTCGAAGACGCGCGTAAACGCGCTTATGGCGCCTTTGCCCACCCTACCAATTACTTCAGATTCCCGCAGAAGCGCTGGATGCGGTGGCAGGCCTCTTCGAGGTCCTCGGTCTTGGTCGCGTAGGAGATGCGGAACGCCGGCGCATAGCCGAACGCCGTGCCCTGCACCACGGCGACGCCCTCCGTGCCGAGCAATTCGGTGACGAAGTCCTCGTCGGTCGCGAGCTTCTTGCCGGACGGCGCCGTCTTTCCCATGGTGCCGGCGCAGGACGGGTAGACGTAGAACGCGCCGTCGGGCTTGGGGCAGTGGATGCCGTTCGCCTGGTTGAGCATGGAGACGACCAGGTCGCGCCGGTCCTTGAACACCTTGTTGTGTTTGGCGATGAAGTCCTGCGGTCCGTCGAGCGCCTCCACCGAGGCCCATTGTGCAATCGTGTTCGGCGCGTGGGTCGACTGAGACTGCAGCACCGCCATCGCCTTGATCAGATGCTGCGGTCCGGCGCCGTAGCCGATGCGCCAGCCGGTCATGCAATAGGTCTTCGACACGCCGTTGACCGTGAGCGTGCGCTCATAGAGGCGCGGCTCGATCTCGGCCGGCGTCGAGAACTCGAACTCGTCGTAGACCAGGTGCTCGTAGATGTCGTCGCTGAGCACCCATACCTGCGGGTGCTTCACCAGGACGTCGGTGAGCGCCTTGAGCTCGGCGCGGGTATAGGCGGCGCCGGTGGGGTTCGACGGCGAGTTGAGAATGATCCACTTGGTCTTGGGCGTGATCGCGCGCTCGAGCGCCTCCGGCTTCACCTTGAAGCCGTCCTCCATCCGGGTGTCGACTGCAACCGGCGTACCGTGGGCGAGCGTCACCATGTCCGGATAGCTGACCCAGTACGGCGCCGGGACGATCACCTCGTCGGCCGGGTTGAGCGTCACTGCCAGCGCGTTGAAGATCACCTGCTTGCCGCCGGTACCGACGGTGATCTGCGTCTTCTCGTAGTCGAGGCCGTTCTCGCGCTTGAACTTGCGCGCGATCGCGGTCTTGAGCTCCGGGATGCCGTCGACGTCGGTGTATTTGGTCTTGCCGGCGCGAATGGCCTTTATCGCCGCTTCCTTGATGTTGTCCGGCGTATCGAAATCCGGTTCGCCGGCGCCGAGCCCGATGACGTCGCGGCCCGCGGCTTTGAGCGCGCGCGCCAGGTCCGTCACCGCCACGGTGGCAGACGGCTTCACGCGCGACAGCGTATCCGCAATGAAGGCCATGGCGTTCTCCACAATGTCGGCGCCCGCGCCGGCCGGGCGCGCTCCTGGTAATGCCAAGCGGGGCATCCGGCAAGGGCCGGCGGCGCCGCGCCGCCATGATCAATTGTGATGGTTGAGGCCTGTGCCGGTGATCGGTCGCAACCCTCCCTTAATCCGCCGCTGCTAGACCGCCGGGTACGGAGGCGGCCGTGGGCGCAACCTTCTCGACCGGCCTGATCGACGCCGTGCGCACCGGCGCGTGGCTTACCCGCGCGCGCGTGCGGCTGTGGAGCCTTGCCGTGCTCATCGCCGCGGCCGGCGGCATCGCCTACCTGCTGGCGACCGCGCACGGCCTCGTCGATTTCCAGAACCGGCCGCTCGGCACCGACTTCTCGAGCTTCTACGCGGCGGGCAACTACGCGCGCGCGGGCGATCCGGGCGCGCCCTACGACGCCATCCGCCAGCACGCGGGCGAGCAGGCGATGTTCGGTCCCGACACGCCGTTCTACAGCTGGCTCTATCCGCCGTTCTTTCTATTCGTCGCCGCCGCCCTGGCGCGGCTGCCCTATGGGCTCGCGCTCGCGCTCTGGCAAGGCGCGACCCTGGCGCTCTATCTGCTGGCGATGCGGACCGTGCTGCGCACGGCCCCGGCGGCGAAGTCCGGCGCCCGGCCGGCCGCGGATCGCCTGTGGGTTCTCCTCGCCCTCGCCTTCCCGGCGGTGTTCGTCAATCTCGGCCATGGCCAGAACGGCCTGCTCACCGCCGCGCTCCTCGGCGGCGCGCTCGCGCTGCTCGACCGCCGGCCGATCGTCGCCGGGCTGCTGTTCGGTCTGCTTGCCTACAAGCCGCAGTTCGGCCTGATGATTCCGCTGGCGCTCGCGGCGGGCGGACACTGGCGCACGATCGCGGCCGCGGCTGCGACCGTCGCGCTGCTGGTGCTCGCGACCGTGGCGGCGTTCGGTCCCGATGTCTGGCGCGCGTTCATGGCCTCGACCGAGTTCACGCGCACGGTGCTGCTCGAATCCGGCGACGTCGGCTGGCACAAGATGCAGAGCGTGTTCGCGTGGGTGCGCATGTGGGGCGGCTCGATCGCGCTCGCCTATGCTGTCCAGGGCGCCGTCACGCTCGCGCTCGCCGGCACCCTGATATGGCTGTGGCGCAGCTGCGTTCCCTTCGCCCTCAAGGCCGCCGCGCTGTGCCTCGCCGCGCCCCTCGCGACTCCCTTCAGCCTCGACTACGACATGATGGTGCTGGCGCCGGCGATCGCGTTCCTGGCCCTGTACGGGCGCGCGTACGGCTTCGGTCGCTATGGCAAGACCGCGCTGGCCGCCCTGTGGATGGTGCCGCTCGTCGCCCGCCCGGTCGCCGGCGCCACCCTTATCCCGCTCGGCGTGCCGGCGATGCTCGCCGCGTTCATGCTGGCGCTGCGGGACGCGGCAGCGGTCGCCGCCGCGACAGCGAGTCGAACCGATGCAACCCCCGGCCTCCACGCCGGCTAAGGATACCTCCCACGCCGGCCAAATTCCTGTTTGTTTCTAACAGGCTAGCGGGAGCGGCTTTTCGGCGCGACCTTTCGTGTTGAATTCGACCTGCGTCGCTCGTACGATTCTCGCGCCGACGAGCCCGGCCTGCCAGGGAACGTCCGCCGGCTCGAAAGCGTTGCTTCGGTTCCGTGCCTCGCCTGATCTGAGTTGCGGACGTGCGCCGCACGTCTCGATGCCGGAGGAGAGACATGCAGCTCACGCCCAAGCAAATCGCTGATTTCGACGAGCAAGGCTACTTGTTCTTCCCCGATTGTTTCGCCGAGGAGGAAATCGCGCTGCTCCGCGCGGAGGCGGAAACCAT
>DASZJC010000468.1:0-3314 GCA_035948495.1 Xanthobacteraceae bacterium
TAGCGGGCGGTGAGGAAGTCGAGCACCTGCCGGTCGTCGTCGCCGGCCTTGAGGCGCTCGCGCACCAGGATGCGCAGGTCGCGCGCGAGCGGCGCGTCGGAATCGTCGATCGACTGGTTCTGGCAGACCATGCAGCGCAGCTCGCGCGAGAGGGTGCGCGCGCGCGCTTCGAGCGCCGGGTCGGGCAGCATTTCGTCGGGCAGGACCGCCCGCGCCGGCGCCGCGTACGCGAGCGCTGCCGTCGCCAGCGCGAAGAGCAACCGCGCGCGCATGGCCCCCTACTCCGCGGGCTGGAGCGCCGGCTTCGGCCGGGCGGGCCGCGGCGCGCCCACCCGCAGCCGGCGGTCGGACAGCGAGAGCCCGCCGCCCGCCATCATCACCAAAGCCCCGAGCCAGATGAGCAGCACCAGCGGCTTGTGATAGAGCCGCACGGTGATCGCGCCCGCGGAATCCACGTCCCCGAGCGAAAGGTAAAGCTGGCTCGCGCCGCGCGTCATCAACGCGGCCTCGCTCTTGGTCATCTGCCGCACCGGGAACGTGCGGGTCGAGGGCTCCATGGCGCCGATCACCTCGCCGTTGCGGCGCACGGTGAAGTGGGCGACGCGTTCCTGATAGTTGGGTCCGCGCCGCGGGGTGAGGCCGTCGAGGGTGAGGTCGTAGTGGCGCACCGAGACGGTCTCGCCCGGCTTGACCGCGGCGATGCGTTCCGCGCCCCACTGGCTCTCGCCGACGATGCCGAGCAGCGACACGCCGACGCCGAAATGGGCGATCGCGGTGCCCCAGGCGGAGCGCGGCAGCCCGGCCGCGCGCCCGCACGCGGCGATGAACGGCACGCGGAAGAGGCCGGTGCGCTCGGCCAGGTCGGTCATCGCCCCGGCCATGATGAAGAAGGCGAGCCCGACGCCGAACGGGGCGAACACCGGCCCGCCGCCGGCGACGGCGAAGGCGGCCGCCATGCCGACGATCGCCACCGCCAGCGCCGCGAGGAGACGCTGGGCGACGCCGTAGAGGTCGCCGCGCTTCCAGGCGAGCAGCGGGCCGAACGGGATGGCGATGAGGAGCGGCACCGCCAGCCGGCCGACGGTGGCGTTGAAGAACGGCGCGCCGACCGAGATCTTGTCGCCGGTCAAAGCTTCGAGCGCGAGCGGATAGAGCGTGCCGACGAAGATGGTCGCGCAGATGGTGGTGAGGAACAGGTTGTTGAACAGCAGCGCGCCCTCGCGCGAGATCGGCGCGAACAATCCGCCCTGGCGCAGCGCCGGCGCGCGCCAGGCATAGAGCGCGAAGCTGCCGCCGATGAACAGGATCAGGATGGCGAGAATGAATATGCCGCGCGATGGATCGTTGGCGAACGTGTGGACCGAGACGAGCACGCCGGAGCGGACCAGGAAGGTGCCGACGAGGGAGAGCGAGAAGGCGAGGATGGCGAGCAGCACCGTCCACACCTTGAGGGCATCGCGCTTCTCCATCACCACCGCCGAATGAAGCAGCGCGGTGCCGGCGAGCCAGGGCATCAGCGAGGCGTTCTCGACCGGGTCCCAGAACCACCAGCCGCCCCAGCCGAGCGTGTAGTAGGCCCAGAACGAGCCCATGGCGATGCCGATCGTGAGGAACATCCAGGCGACCAGCGCCCACGGCCGCACCCAGCGCGCCCAGGCGGCGTCGATGCGGCCCTCGATCAGCGCCGCGATGGCGAACGAGAAGGTGATCGAGAAGCCGACGTAGCCGAGATAGAGCAGCGGCGGATGGATGGCGAGGCCGGGGTCCTGGAGGATGGGATTGAGGTCGCGCCCCTCGAACGGCGGGTTGGGCAGGCGCGCGAACGGATTGGAGGTGACGAGGATGAACAGATGAAACGCCGCCGCGATCCACCCCTGCACGGCGAGCACGATCGCCTTGAGCGTCGCCGGAAGGTTGGCGCCGAACGCGGCGACCAGCGCGCCGAACAAAGCGAGGATGAGGACCCACAGCAGCATCGAGCCCTCGTGGTTCCCCCATACGCCGGTGATCTTGTAGATGAGCGGCTTTGCCGAATGGGAATTCTCGAACACGGTCAGCACCGAGAAATCCGACGCCACGTGGCACCAGGTGAGCGCGGCAAACGACAGGGCCACGAAGGCGAACTGGGCGAGCGCGGTCGACGTGCCCACCGCCATCAGCGCCGGATCGCGCGTGCGCGCGCCCCACAGCGGCACCGAGGCCTGGACCAGGGCGAGGCCGAGGGCCAGCACCAGCGCGTAATGACCGAGCTCGGCGATCATTTCTCCGCACCCTTCCAGTGGCCCTGCTTCTTGAGCGCGTCGGCGACCTCGCGTGGCATGTAGTTCTCGTCGTGCTTGGCGAGAATCGTATCGGCCTCGAACACGCCGGCGCCGTCGATCGCGCCCTCGGCGATGACGCCCTGCCCTTCCCGGAACAGGTCGGGGAGCGCACCCGCATAGGCCACCGCAATCTCCTTGTTGCCGTCGGTCACGGCAAAGTGCACGGCGAAATTGGCGCCGCGCGTCAGGCTGCCCGGCTTGACGAGCCCGCCGAGCCGGATGCGGGTGCCGGGCGCGACGTGCTTCTCCACCACGTCGCTCGGCGAATTGAAGAATACGATGGAATCCTTGAGCGTGACGAGCACGAGCGCGAGCGCAATTGCCAGCACCGCGCCGCCGGCGCCGATCAGCAGCAGGCGCCGCTGGCGCCGCGTCATTTCCTTTCCTCGACGCCGACGACGCTGGCGGCGGGGGCGAGTTGTTTGATCGCGTCGTCAAGGCGGCGCAGCTTGCCCTGATCGCCGGCGAGCGCGCGACGCGCATCGGCGGCGGCCGCGCGCGCGTGGTCATCCTCGCCGAGAACCGCATAGGCGCGCACCAGCCGCACCCATCCGTCGAGGTCGGAGCCGTCGTGCGAAAGCCGTTCGGCGAGGCGCGCGACCATGCCGCGCACCATGCGGGCGCGCTGATCGGCGGACATGTCGGCGGCGGCGGCGACGTCCGCGGCGTCCGGACCGGGTGCCGCCGCAGGCGGCTGCTCGAGGCGGGCAAGCGACTCGCGCACGACATGGGTCCACGACGCATCGGCCGGCGCGTGGGCGAGAAGGTCGTGCCAGATCGCCGCGGCCTCGGCCGCTTTGCCGTCCTGCTCGGCGGCCAGGCCGACGAAGAATTTCGCGCGCGGATCGCGCGCATCGAGCGCCAGCGCGCGGTCGAACGCGGCCTTGGCCTCCGCGGTGACGACGCCGTTCGCGGCCGCGACCAGCGCTTCGCCGAGGTCGCCTTCGCGCGCGGCGCTCGGGCCCAAGAGGCGCAGGGCATTGCGGCGCGCCG
>DASZJC010000469.1:0-3480 GCA_035948495.1 Xanthobacteraceae bacterium
ACCGTGCGGCGCGCGATCGCCGAACTCGCCGGCCGCGGCTTGGTGCGCGCCGCGCGCGGCAGCGGCACCTACGTGGAAGGCGGGCGGCTCGCTTATCCGATCAGCGCCCGCACGCGCTTTTCCGAGATCGTCGGCACCGCCGGCCGGGAAGCGGGCGGACGCTTGGTGGCGAGCCGTCTCGAGCCCGCCGACCGCGCCATCGCCCGGCGGCTCAAGCTCACCAAGGGCACGCCGGTGGTGCGGCTCGACGCGGTGCGCAGCGCGAGCGGCGTGCCGCTGTGCCTCGGCACCACCTGGCTGCCGGCCGCGCGCGCGCCCGACGCCGCCAAGGTCTACGAGACGACCCGCTCGATCACCCGCACGCTCACCGCCTTCGGCATTCGCGACTACCGGCGCCACAGCACGCGGGTCACCGCCGCCGTCGCCGACGCGATCGAGGCCGCGCGCCTCGATCTGGCGCCCGGCCGCCCGCTGCTGGTGGTCGAGAGCGTCGACGTGACGCCCGACGGGCGCCCGATCGCCACCTCGACCGCGCGCTTCGCCGCCGACCGGGTCGAGCTGATGGTGGAGTATTGATCCGCCGCTGCGGCGACCTGCCGAGCCGAAGCAACACCCTGCACGATCCGCTATCATCCCGCGTGCACACATGACCATTCGACCGCGGGGCGCCATCGCATGAACCGCATTCTGATCACCGGCGCGGCCGGCAATATCGGACACACGTTGCGCGAGGGCTTGCGCGGGCGTTATCGCGTGCTTCGCCTCTCCGACATCGCCCCCATGGACCCGCCCGGCCCCGGCGAGGAGATCGCCCGCGCCGATCTCACCAACCCGGCCGAGGTGGACGCGGCGATGCAGGGCGTCGACTGCGTCGTCCATCTCGGCGGCATTTCGCTCGAGGACACGTGGGACAAGGTCCTGCCCAACAACGTGGCCGGAACCTGGAACGTGTTCGAAGCGGCGCGGCGGGCCGGCGTGCGCCGCGTGGTCTATGCCAGCTCGCATCACGCCGTCGGGTTCTATCGGCGCGCGCGCTTCATCGACGGCACCGTCGTGCCGCGCCCGGACGGCCCCTACGGCGTGAGCAAGGTGTTCGGCGAGGCGGTCGGGCGCCTGTTCGCCGACAAGCACGGCCTGTCGGTTGCCTGCCTGCGCATCGGCGCCTTTCGCGAGAGGCCGGCGGATCGGCGCCAGCTGCATGTCTGGCTCAGCCCGCGCGACGCGGTCCAGCTCGTCGAACGGTGCATCGATGCGCCGGACTATCATTTCATCGTGGTGTATGGCGTCTCCAACAACGTGCGCAACCGCTACCTCAATACGGGTCTTGAGTTTCTCGGCTATCGTCCGGCGGACAATTCGGAGGACTATGCGGCCGACATCATGCGTGCGCCCGACACCGAGGATGCGATTTCACGGCAGTTCCACGGCGGCCCCTATCCGCAAATGGGGTTCGACGGCGACCTCGCGAAGATCGACTGATGCGCGGCGTCAGGACCTTATCGCCCGCGGGCGCGATCGCGCCGACCGGCACCTGGAGCGTCGGCACGCGCGCCGAGGATTTCGTGTTCGTCGCCGGCATGCGCGGCATCGATCCCGCGACCAACACGCTGGTCGCGGGCGAGGAGGCGCGCATCCGCCAGGCCTTCCTCAACATGAAGCTGATCGCCGAGTCGGAAGGCGCGCGCCTGCATGACGCCGTGCGGCTCGTTGTCTACGTCACCGACATGGTCCGGCTGCGTCCGCTCGTGAACAAGGTGCAGGCCGAGCTGTGGGGCGGCGGCCCCTATCCGCCGCGCACCATTGTGGAAGTTCGCGGGCTCAGCCAGGACGACATCATGGAGGTCGAGGGGACCTTCTACGCGCCCGTCAGTGATCAGTGATCAGTGATCAGAAAAGGAGCATCGCAATTTTCCGATTACTGATCACTGATCACTGGTTACGGCTCGGCGCCGCACGGCGGCGCGCCAGCGCACCGCGGTTATCAGCGTGAGCACGAGGCCGACGCCGGCGTAGATCGTCGCCGTGGCGCCGAACCCGATGCGGCCGACGAGGGCGCCGGCGGCGAGCAGGCCGAACGGCAGGCCGTAGATTGCCAGCATGCGCACGCCCATCACCCGGCCGCGGAAACGCGGGTCGGTGGCGTGCATCAGAATGCCGGAAAGGCTCACCATGCTCATGCTCTGCATGAAACCGGCCAATACGAGGCACGGGATGCCGCTCGTCATGCGGCCGGTCTGGGCCAGTATCAGGAGCATCGCGTACCAGATCGTGCACGAGATGATCAGCACGCGCTGCAGCCGCACGCGGCCGCCCGCCACCGCCAAGGTGATCGAGCCAAGCAACGCACCAGACGCGAAGCTCGCCACCAAGTAGCCGAGCCCGGTCTGATCGGTGCCGTAGACGTCCCGTGCCACATAGGGCAGCAAGCCGTTCGTTACCGGATAGGCGGTCGCATTGATCAGGAAGGCGAGCCAGGTGGCGGCGTGCAGGCCGCGCGTGCTCAGGACGTAACTGATGCCTTCCTTGAGATCGTGCCAGGGCGAAGCGACTTGCGTCGTTGCAGCTGCGGCATGCGCGTGCGGTTGCGGCGTCGTCACCCCGAGGGTGAGGAGCGCGCCGGCGGCGTAGAAGGTCGTCACCGCGACGTAGGCCGGCCCGAGCCCGAAGGCGACCACCAATCCTGCGCCCGCGAGCGCACCGGCGATGCGGGCGGAATCGACCGTGGTGCGGGCGACGCCGAGCGCGCCGATCAGCAGGTCGGAAGGCACGGTGTGAGCGGTGAGCGCGGTGCGCACGCCCATGTCGGAGGGGCGCACCATGCCGTTGAGGCCGACGATGACGAGAACGACCTGAGGGCTCAGGGCGTGGGCGAACGCGAGCGTCATCAGGGTCGCGGCCAGCAGCATATAGACCGTGCGCATGGCGCACATCACGTTGCGGTGGCCGATGCGGTCGCCGGCGACGCCCATGAGCGGCGCGATCAGGGTGCCGAGGAACTGCAGCGCACCGAACACGGTGAGCAGCAGCACCGAGCCGGTCGTGACCAGGATGTACCAGCCGAGGATCAGGGTCTCCATTTCGGAGGCCCAGGAGGTGAGCAGATCGGCGGGCCACTGGAAACGGAAGCTGCGGACGCGGAAGGGCGACAGCGCGCCAAGCCGCATGGCTCAAATTGTGCGGCCGCGACCCATGGTCTGCCCGCCCTTTCCCGGTGTTGGCCTGGAGGAATCGCTCGGAGGAACGCCATTGTGGCGCAATCGCTCCGCGACGCAACGGCGTCGCGGGGCGCTCCTGGTCTGCTGCCGCACGGTCTATTCGCTCGCATTAACCAACGGTTTGGCATGACGCAACGCGTGAGTGCAGTTGGTGCAACGCGGCCCGAGGTTCGACGATCGCCTTAAGCGTTTTTTCGCGCCACGTCATTATCGTACCGCTCCTGGACGGTTGCCTCGGCTCATGGCCGTGCCGATTTCGGCCGGT
>DASZJC010000470.1:0-6530 GCA_035948495.1 Xanthobacteraceae bacterium
CGACGTGAAGGCGTAGGCGCCGCGCCCGCCCGGCGCGATGCCGAAGTGCTCGAGAAACGCGCGGCCGACGAGATGCGGCGGATGCCCGCGCATGGCGCCGACGCCGATGTTGACGCTGGGCTCGCGGAAATAGACCGGCGCAAACTGCGCATGGGTGTCGGTGAAATGCAGGACGCGGACGTTGCCGAAGCGGTCGAGGTCGTAAATATCATCGTCCGCCGCCATGCCGACGCGCGGGACGATGCCGGCCGCGACCGCGGCGGCGAGGGCGCGCAGGAACGTTCGGCGATGCATGGCGGAGGTCAGATATCAGAGATCAGATGTCAGAGATCAGAGTCTCTCTCCCTCTGACATCCGACCTGCGACGCCCGGCATCCGATAAATGCCGCGCTCGAACCGGCCGGCGATCGGCGACGGAGGTGACCGGCTTGGTCATCGAGGCGATACGGAAGAGCGTATCGGGCGTCATCGCCGCGCCGGTGCCCAGCGCGCGCGTGCCGAAGGCGCCCGCGTAGATCGGGCCCTGGTCGGTCGCCGCCATGGCCACCACGCCCGGCACCTCCTTGGCTTCGACCGCGGCGCGCAATGCGGCATCGATGCGCCGCGCGCCGTGTACATTTGCGGCGGGCGCGCGTGCGGCCGTAACGATCATAGAGTCCTCCCTCGCATCGCGGCGGAGCCTAGGGGGCGCACGCGATGATGTCGAGGCGAACGCGAGCGTAGTCCGTCACCGCCGTGCGAGCCACGGACTCAGGTATAGTGCCCCCGACGATCGATGTCGGGAGATGAGATTGCGTGCCGGGGCCGCGCTTCCAGCCGTGACCGCATTCGCCCTGCTGGCCGCGCAAGCCGCCGCGCCCGCGGTCGACCTGCCGGAGCGTGTCACCTTCCCCAGCGCGGACCATAAGACGACGCTGGTCGGCTACGTGTTCACGCCGGACGTTCCGCACGGCACGCGGGTGCCCGCGGTGGTGATGATGCACGGTCGCGCCGGGCCTTATTCCTCGCGCACCAACGGCGTCTACGATGCCTCCACCCTGTCGAAGCGCCACCTGGCCTGGGGGCGCATCTGGGCCGAACAGGGATACGTCGCCGTCATGGTCGACGGCTTCGGCCCGCGCGGGTACCCGCAAGGCTTTCGGCGCTTCTATGACCCTCGGCCGGAGGAACTCGACGAGATCACGGTGCGGCCGCTCGATGCCTATGGCACGCTCGCCTATTTGCGCTCGCGTCCAGACGTCGCGCCCGAGCGAGTCGGGCTCCTCGGCTGGTCGAACGGCGGCAGCGCCGGGCTCGTGACCATGTCCATCGACGCCCCCGGCATCGAGCATCCGACGTCGGAGACCGGATTCCGGGCCGCCCTCATTTTCTATCCAGGGTGCAGACTGGAGGGACGGTTCGACGAGGACGGCTATCGCGCCTACGCTCCGGTTCAGGTTTTCCATGGCACCGCCGACCAGGAGACATCCTCCTCCCGCTGCGCCGCGCTGGTGGAGCGCAGCCGCAGCTTGGGCGCCGACATCGCCATCACCCTCTACGAGGGAGCTACGCACGGCTTCGACGACCCGAGCCGCAGGCGCCAGAAGAACCGGGCCAACGCCGCGGCGACCGAGGACGCGGTGGCGAAGTCGCAAGCCTTCTTCGCGCAGTATCTCGACGAGCAGTAGGGCGGATCAGCGCAGCGTCATCCACCGCTGCCCGCAGGTGCTTCGGCGCATCCGCCCTACCCATGCTGATCTGCCGTACCGGCTCGACGCTCTTGCTTCCGCCCGCGCCGGCCCCGCATAGTTGCGCTCAGATGGGTTCCGTTTCCGCCACCACAACTCATGCTCAAGCTGGCTCCTGCATCGCCGCCGCCGGGCGGGCGGGGGGCGCATGACGCCGTTCGGCACCTTCGTCGAAATCTTCCTCCAGGCGCTGCTCGCCGGGATTCTCATCGGCGCGATCTACGGCCTCATGTGCCTCGGGCTCGGCATCATCTTCGGGGTCATGCGCGTCATCAATTTCGCCCAGGGCGAATTTTTGATGCTCGGCATGTATTTCACGTTCTATCTCGTGGTCAGCTTCAACGCGCTGTGGTTCCTGGGGCCTTCGCTCGGGCCTTACGTGGGCGCCCTGATTGCCGGGCCGGCGCTGTTCGTCGTCGGCTACGTGCTGCACAAATGGCTCATCGCGCGGGTGACCGGCTTCAGCGTCGTCGGCACCGAGGGCGAGGGCCACTATGCCCAGCTCATCCTCACGCTCGGCATCGCGCTGGTGCTGCAGAACGGCGGGCTCATCCTGTTCGGCTCGACGCCGCAATCGGTGCGCACGCCCCTTTCCTCGCGCGCCTGGGAAATCCCCCTGCTCTACAATCCGGACGCTTCGCTCTTCCTCAACAAGGCGCGGGTGGTGGCGGCGCTCGTGTCGATCGTGGTCGCGGTCGCGCTCTATTGGCTGATCAACCGCTCGCGCCTGGGCAAGACGTTGCGCGCGGCGGCGGACAATGCGTCGGCCGCCGTCTACATGGGCATCGACGTCGACCGCGCCTACCGCATCGCCTTCGGGCTCGGCATCGGCATCACCGCCATCGCCGGCGGCCTCGTCGCCACCTACAATCCGTTCCAGCCCTACATCGGCTTCGACTTCGTCATCATCATGTACGCGGGCGTGGTGCTGGGCGGCATGGGCAGCATTCTCGGCGCGTTCTGGGGCGGCATGACCATCGGCCTCGTCCAGCAGCTCTCGACCCTCGTGCTGCCGACCCAGCTGCAGAACGCCGCCATCTTCGTGGTCTTCCTGCTCGTTGTCATGGTCCGCCCCCAGGGCCTGTTCGGCCGCGCCACGGAGCGCATGTGAGCATGCCGGCGCGCCGCACGCTCTATGCCCCGCTGATCGCGATCGCCGCCATCGCCGCGGTATGGATCGGTCTCGGCCTGATCGTGACCAATTCCTACTACCAGCTCATGCTCACCCTGGTGCCGATCTGGGCGGTGATGGGGCTCTCGTGGAATCTGCTCAGCGGCTACACCGGCCTCGTGTCGTTCGGCCACGCGGCGTTCTTCGGGCTCGGCGCCTATACGGTGACGATCGCGCTCGTGAATTACGACATCACGCCGTGGCTCGGCATTCCGCTCGGCATGGCGGTCGGCACGGCGGCCGGCGTCGTCATCGGTTATCCGACCTTCCGCTTGCGCGGGCATTACTTCGCGCTCTCCATGCTCGCCTATCCGATGGCGCTGCTCTACGTGTTCGTCTGGCTCGGCTACCAGGAAGTCTCGCTGCCGATGAAGCGCGAGGCGCCGGCCTACTACATGCAGTTTTCCGATTATCGCGTGTACATCGCGCTGGCGGTCGCTTTGCTCGTCGTCGCGCTGCTGATCTCGCTCGCGGTCGAGCGCTCGCGCTTCGGCCTCTCGCTCCTCGCCATCAAGCAGAACGAGCCGGCCGCCGAAGCCGCCGGCATCGACACGCTCGCCTGGAAGATGCGCGCCATCATGCTCAGCGGCGCGCTCGCGGCGGCGGCGGGCGGGCTCTACGCGGTCGTGCAGCTGCTGGTGACGCCGGACAGCGTCTTCGGCATGCTCACCTCGGCGCAGGCGCTGATCGTCGCGCTGTTCGGCGGGGTCGGCACCCTGTGGGGCCCGCTGATCGGCTCCGCCATCCTCATCCCGCTGAGCGAGACGCTGCAGGCGAACCTGGGCGACAAGATCCCCGGCATCCAGGGCGTGGTCTACGGCCTCGCCATCATCCTCGTGGTTCTGCTGGCGCCGGAAGGAATCTTCTGGCGCGTGCGCGACTGGCTGCGCCGCCCGCGCGTCGCCGGCCTCGGGCCGGTGAATCCGATCGCGCCGCCCATCGCCGCCGCGGTGCCGGAGGCGACGCCGACGCAGCGCCGGCCGATCCTCACCGTGAGCGACCTGTCGAAGTCGTTCGGCGGGCTGCGCGCGGTCGCGAACGCGACCTTCGAAGTCGGCGACGGGGAAATCCTCGGCATCATCGGGCCGAACGGCGCGGGCAAAACGACGCTGTTCAACCTGCTCAACGGGTTTCTCAAGCCGGACGCCGGCACGGTCGCGTTCGCCGGGCGCGAGCTTGTCGGCCTCAAGCCGAACCGCATCTGCCGCCTCGGCATCGGCCGCACGTTCCAGGTGGTGCGCGCGTTTGCGCGCCTCTCGGTGCACGACAACGTCGTGGTCGGCGCCTATGCGAGCACCGCGAGCGACGCCGACGCGGTCGCGGCGGCGAACGCCGCGCTCGCCCAGGTGGGGCTGCTGGGCCGCTCCGGCGCCATCGCCGGCGCGCTCACCAACAAGGAATTGCGGCTGATGGAGCTCGCCCGCGCGCTCGCCGGACAGCCGCGCCTGCTGCTGATGGACGAGCCGCTCGCCGGCCTCGCCAGCCACGAGATCGAGGACATGCTCGAAGTGATCCGCGCGCTCGCGGCGCAGGGCACGACCGTCGTGATCATCGAGCACACCATGCGGGCGATGGTGCGGCTCGCCGAACGCTTCATCGTGCTCGATCACGGCGCCATCCTGGCGGTCGGCCGGCCGGGCGAGATCGTCAACGAGGCGAGCGTGATCGAGGCTTACCTCGGCAAGAAGTGGGCGGCGATCCGTGCTCGCGGTTGAAGCCCTCACGGTCGCCTATGGCGGGCTCACGGCGCTCGCCGAGGTTTCGCTCAGCGTGGGCGCGGGCCAGTTCGTCTCGATCGTCGGCCCCAACGGCGCCGGCAAGACGACGCTGTTCAAGGCGATCTCCGGCACGGTGCGGCCGCGCGGCGGGCGCATCCGCTTCGAGGACCGGGATCTCCTCGCCGTCGCGCCCTCCCAGCGCGCCCATTTCGGCATCGCCCACGTGCCGGAAGGCCGCCAGGTGTTCGCCGGCATGACGGTCCTGGAAAACCTCGAGATGGGCGCCTATCCGCAATCGGGCCGGCAGGGGTGGGCGCGCAATCTCGAGCGCATTTTCGCGCTGTTTCCGATCCTTGCCGAGCGCCGCGGCCAAGCCGCCGGAACCTTGTCGGGCGGCGAGCAGCAGATGCTGGCGATCGGCCGCGGCATCGCCTCCTCGCCGCGCCTGTTGATGCTCGACGAGCCGTCGATGGGGCTCGCACCGGTCGTCGCCGATCTTATTTTCGAGCGCATCGGCGAACTGCACCGCGACGGGCTCACCATCCTCCTGGTGGAGCAAAGGGTCGCGGAGGCGGTACAATCCTGCGATTTCGGCTATGTTCTCGAAACCGGCCGCGTGGTGCTGGAAGGAACCCACGACACGCTTCTGGCGGACGACCGCATCAGGAGCGTGTATCTCGGAATGTAACAAGAACCAACTCGGAGGAAGGCGATGGCGCAAAGATTGTGGCTCACCCTGTCCGCGCTGGCGGTTGCGGCGGCGCTTGCGGCGCCCGGCCCGGCGGCGGCGCAGCAGAAAGACGTCGAGATCGCAATGATCGTTCCGCTGTCCGGCCCGTGGGCGCGCCAGGGGGTGCTCGAGCGCATGGGCGCCGAGATGGCGATCGACGACATCAACAAGGCCGGCGGCATCAAGGCGCTCGGCGGCGCCAAGCTGAAGCTCGTCGTCCTCGACACCGGCGATTCCCCCGAGAAGGCGAAGAACGCGGCGCAGCGGCTGGTCTCGCAGAACCCGGAGGTGATCGGCGGCTTCGGCGCCTGGCTCAGCTCCTTCACGCTGGCGGTGACCGAAGTCACCGAGCGTGCCGAACTGCCCTGGCTCACGCTGTCCTATGCCGACGCGATCACCGGCCGCGGCTTCCACTACGTGTTCCAGACCTCGGCGACCGCCGACCGGCAATCGGAGATGGCCCTGCCGACCATCATGGACCTCGCGGAAAAGTCGACCGGCAAGAGGCCGACCACCACGGGCGTGCTGCAGGACAACACCGCCGCGCCGGTGAGCTTCATGAAGCCGATGCGCGGCGGCGGGTTCGAGAAGGCCGGGCTCAAGGTGGTGGTCGACGAGGTCTATACGCCGCCGCTCTCCGACGCGACGCCGCTCGTCGCCAAGGTGCGCACCGCGCATCCCGATTTCCTGTGGGTGATCTCGACCAACATCCCCGACGACTCGCTGCTCATGCAGAAGCTCACCGAGATGGGCGTCGGGCCGAACAAGTTGCCGGCGGTCGGCAACGGCGCCCACTTCGGCGCGCCCGAATTGCTCAAGGTCGCCGGCGCCGATGTGCTCGAAGGCATGCTCATCACCGTCGCCAACTGGAGCAACGACGGCCAGCGCGAGCTGATCGACCGGTTCAGGAAGCGCACCGGCGAGCCGTGGCTCACGCAGGACAGCCTGTGCGCCTACGGCCACGTGTGGATCCTCAAGGAGGCGGTGGAGAAGGCGGGCGTCGCCGACAAGCACAAGGTCGCCGAAGCGATCCGCGCCATGGACACGAGCGAAGGTCCCGCCAAGTTCTTCGCCGGCAACCACATCAAGTTCGACGACAAGGGGCGCCGGGTCGACGCGCCGCTGGTGATCTTCCAGTGGCAGAACGGCGTGCCGGTCACGGTCTATCCGCAAGGCCCCGGCAC
>DASZJC010000471.1:0-3927 GCA_035948495.1 Xanthobacteraceae bacterium
GGACAGTTTGTATCGCGTCTTGCGATTGTGTGCGAATATCCCGCCCCCGCCCGACGACCGCCCCAGGACCACTCCCATGGCCGACCTCGACCTCGTGCTCGACGAACTCGTGACCGCGAACCGCATCCTCGCCCACGAGGGCGTGGTCGACGGGTTCGGCCACGTGACCGTGCGCCATCCGCAGCGGGCGGACCGCTATCTGATGTCGCGGGCGCGCGCGCCCGATTGCGTCGAGGTCGCGGACCTGATGGAGTTCACCCTCGACGGCACCCCGGTCGATCCCAAGGGTCGCAAGCCCTACCTCGAACGCTTCATCCACGGCGCCGTCTACGAGGCGCGACCGGAGATCATGTCGGTCGTGCACAACCACAGTCCGAGCACGATCCCGTTCGGGATCACGCGTCATCGGCTGCGCCCGCTGATGCACATGTGCGCCACCATCGGCCACGAGGTGCCGGTGTGGGACATTCGCGACCGCTTCGGCGACACCGCGCTCCTGGTCACCGACATGGCGATGGGCCGCGATCTCGCCAAGTCGCTGGGCGCGCGGCCGACCGCCCTGATGCGCGGACACGGTTGCGTCGTCGCCGCCGAGACCCTGCGCAAGGCGGTGTGGGTCTCGATCTATCTCGAGCTCAACGCCAACCTGCAGATGAAGGCGATGGCCATGGGCGACATCACGTTCCTCTCGCCCGGGGAGGTCGATGCGGTCATGACGCGGACCACCGGCTTCGGCATCGACCGCGGTTGGGAATACTGGTGCCGGCGCGCCGGCCGGCCGGCCGGGGCGCTGGAGATCGATTGATCCTCGGCGGGTGGCCGCCTCTTCCCGGAGGGGAGGCTGAAGAAAAGAAAGGACCGTGCCGCATGGGCCGGGTCGTGACGTTCGCGCAATTGACGCCGGAAAAGTCCGACGGCGTCGGCACGGCGGCGATCACCCACGATGACGTGCGCGAAATGAGCGCCGCGTACGTGCGCGTGGAGGCCGGCAAGCGCTGGAGCGAGCGCGTCCCGGACGGATCCGACTGTTACCTGTTCGTGCTCGGCGGCAGCGGCGCGATCGCGTCGGGCGACATGCGACATGCGCTCTCGCCGCAGAGCTTTGCCGCCGTCGAGCAAGGCCAGAGCTTCGCCGTCGAGAACGACGGCGCCGCCGCGATCGAGATGGTACGCGTGCTCGCGCCGCCGGCAAACGGCGGCCGGCGCCTTGCCGGATTCGACCGCAAGCTGCGCGTCGCGGAGCGCGGCAAGACCCCGATCGTCGACGTCCCCGAGGAGAAGAAGCGCCGCATCTACTTCGTCGGCCACGGCGCCGCGCAATCGGCGCGCGGCCATGCGATGATCGTGATCTATGCCAAGGACACCGTCACCCGCCTGCATCATCATCCCGACGCCGAGAGCATGTTCGTGCCGCTCGACGGCGCGCTCGAATTCACCGTCAACGGCAAGCAGGTGAACGTGGCGCCCGGCCAGGCGGCCTATTTCGCCATGAACGACACGCACGGCCTGCACGTCGCCAAGGGCCATTCCGGCGCGAGCTTCCTCGAGTTCCACATCCCGGCCGCCTTCACCACGGTAAGAGAGTGACCATGCAAAGCGAAAATCCCGACAAGCAGACGCCCGCCCTTCGCCTCTCCGGCGTCGACTTCGAGAACCTGCACGAGATCGTCCGCAAGGCGCGCCAGAACCTCAACCAGAATGCCTGGGACTACATCGTCGGCGGCACCGAAAGCGAGACGACCTTGCGGCGCAACCGCATGGCGCTCGATTCGATCGCGTTCCGGCCGCGGGTGCTGCGCGACGTGAGCAAGACCGATGCATCGGTCCAGCAGTTCGGGCGCAAATTGCGGCTGCCGGTGCTGATCGCGCCGGTCGGGGCGCTGGAGACTTTCCACGAGGGCGCCGGCGCCACGGTGGTGCGCGCGGCCGAGGAGTTCGGCATACCGCACATGCTCAGCTCGGTGAGCCAGCCCGGCCTCGAAGGCGTCGCCAAGGCGGCACCGAACGCCTGCCGCATTTTCCAGCTTTACGTGCGCGGCGACGATGCGTTCGTCGACGACCACGTGCGCCGCGCCGTGGACCACGGCTACACCGCGTTCTGCATCACCGTCGACGTCGCCCATTACAGCCGGCGCGAGCGCGACTTGGCCAAGCGGCACGTCACCGCCGGCCGCCGCCGCGTCGCCGGGCGCGAGTACCAAGCCGCGCTCGACTGGCGCACGGTCGATCGGGTCAAGAAGATGCTCAACATCCCGCTCGCGATCAAGGGCGTCCACACCGCCGAGGATGCGCGCCTGTGCCTCGAGCACGGGGTCGACTGGATCTACGTATCGAACCACGGGGGGCGCCAGCTCGACCACGGCCGCGGCTCGATCGAGTTCCTGCCCGAGATCGCCGAGGTGGCGAAAGGCCGCGCGAAAATCATGATCGACGGCGGCTTCTACCGCGGCACCGACATCGTCAAGGCGGTCGCCATGGGGGCCGACCTGATCGGCCTCGGGCGCATGCAGTGCTACGGCCTGGGCGCGGGGGGCCAGGAGGGCGTGGTGCGCATGCTGGAACTGCTGGAGGACGAGGTGCAGCGCTGCCTCGGCTTGCTCGGCGTCAACAAATTCTCCGAGCTCGATCACTCCTACCTGCATCCGGCGACGCCGACCAATCCGCCGCACGTGTTCAGCGCGTTCCCGCTGCTCAAGATCGATGATTATCATTATTGACGAGAGCCGTTCCCCGGATGCGGCGCAGCGTGGAGCGCAGCGGAACGGTGCGCCGCTGATCCGGGGTCCAGGATTCTTCTCTTTAATTATTATGGACCCCGGGTCTGCAGCGCACCACTTCGCTACGCTCGTGCTGCGCTGCGCCCGGGGAACAGTCGTAGGCTTACGGCTTGTTTGAAGGCTATGCCGCAGGCTCCAGCGGATCCGCGCCGTACCGGTTCGGCCCTGCGGTCCCGCGCAGGCAGCCAAGCTCGACCAGCGCCCAGATCGAAACGATGAAGCTGCCCAGTGCAAACAGAGCACCGATGCCGTTGCGCGACAGGATCGCCGACACCCAGCTCAGGATCATCGGCACCAGATAGAAAACCAGCAGCCACCAGCCGCTCTTGTCGCGGTCGTGCAGCCGCTTGATGCCGACGAGAATGCCGACGATCAACAAGACCAAATAGACGACCCCGAAGGCGACGCTTGATCCCAGCGGAAAAACGAACCCTCCGCGCGGGTCGTAGAGGCGGCCCGCCCAGACAATGCCCATGACGGCGATCAGGACGACTATGATCGCGATGCTGACCACAACGTAGATCCAGTACTTTGCCCGGTTCATGCGCCCGCGCGGACTGAAGAGATATTCCGATAACGTCACGGCATTCTCCCTTCTGCGTCACGATCGTGACCGGAATCGCAGCTCCCGCCGGAGTTCATGTTTTGCGCTCTTGCGAACGTCTTCAAATGCGCCAGCACGCGGGCGCGCAGCGCCGCCTGCGCGTCCGCGGACCACGGGCGAAACCCCCCTCCGCTCTTGAACCCGAGATTGCCGGAGGCAACCAGCGCTTCGAGATAGGGCGACGGCCGGGGGCGGCCGTCGATCGCCGGCAGCACCGTCTTGTGGATGGCGAGGGTGAGATCGGTGCCGACGAGGTCGGCGTTCTCCAGCGGCCCGAGCACGGCGAGGCGCCGGCCGAAGCTCGCCTTGATCACGGTGTCGACGGTTTCCGCGTCGCAGATGCCGCTCTCGACGAGCGCGACCGCCTCGCGCCAAAGCGCGTGCTGCAGGCGATTGCCGAGGAATCCCGGCACGTCCTTCTTCACGTGCACCGGCGTCTTGCCGGCGGCGGCATGCAGCGCGATCGTCCGCTCGATCGCCGCAGGCGAGGTCCAGCGGGTGCCGATCACCTCGACCAGCGGCACCAGATAGGGCGGATTCCACCAA
>DASZJC010000472.1:0-2081 GCA_035948495.1 Xanthobacteraceae bacterium
GGCGTCGAGAAGCAAGGCCGCCACCGCTACTACCGGCTGGCGTCGCCGGCGGTCGCGCAAATGCTGGAAAGCATCATGCAGGTCGCCTCGGTGCCGGACCCGGCGCAACGGCGGGTCGTCGTCGGCCCGCGCGACGCCGCCTTGCGCACGGCGCGCACCTGCTACGACCACTTGGCCGGGCGGCTCGGCGTGGCGCTGGCGGACGCGCTGGGGGAGGAGGGCCGCGTCGAACTCTCCGGCGACGGCGGCCTCGTCACCGACGCAGGGCTCGAATTTTTCGGCCGCATCGGCATCGACCTCGGCGCGCTCACGGCCCGGCGCGGCGGGCGCCCGGCCCGCATCGTGTGCCGCCCCTGCCTCGACTGGAGCGAGCGCCGCCCGCATCTTGCCGGCAGCATCGGAGCGGCGCTGTGCGCGCACAGTTTCGCGCACGACTGGATCCGCCGCGTCCGCGGCACCCGTGCCGTCGCCGTCACGCCCAAGGGCGAGCGCGTCTTTCGCGAGCAGTTCGGCGCCCGGCTGGGGTAATCGCTGTTATCCGTCACCCTGAGGAGGCCGCGTAGCGGCCGTCTCGAAGGGCGACGGCCCGGGCCGATCATCCTTCGAGGCTCGCTACGCTCGCACCTCAGGATGACGGATCATTGTTTGGAGCCGGTGCTCGTCACACTCCAGGCTCACCCCGAACACGTCCCGCAAGCCGGCGTCTCCTGCCGGGGTGATCCGCACCGCGCGCGAATCGCGTTCGCGCGCGATCCAGCCGAGGTCGAGACAGCGCCGGCACATCTCGGCGCCGACGCGGCCGGCGACGTGATAGCGCCGCTCGCTCCAATCGAGGCAAGGCTGGCAGAAGATGCGCCGGCTGCGCGCCTGCGCGCCGAGGTCCAGTCCGAAATCACAAAAGAAACGCCGCCCGGCATCCGTCACTTCGCCGCCGTCCTCGTCAAGGACAACGCGTCCTTTGGCGACGAGCGCGTCGGCGATGGCGACGCCGAGCCGCCCCGCCAGGTGGTCGTAACAAGTGCGCGCGAAGCGCAGCCGCTCGTCCTGCGCCGAGCGTGGCTGATGGCGCGGCGGCACCTCGATGGCGGCGACCGCCTTCATGCTCTCCAGCATCCGCGCCACCAGCGGCGATGCGATGCGGTAGTAGCTGAAACGGCGGTTTTTGCTGACAGCAATGAGTCGCGCATTCACCAGCTTGCTGAGATGCTCGCTCGCGGTCGGGCGCGAGATGCGGGCGAGGAAGGCCAATTCGCTGCCGGTCAGCGCTTCGCCGCCCATGAGCGCGGCGAGGATCGTGGCGCGCGCGGTGTCCCCCACGAGCGCCGCTACCTCCACCATGTTTGCGGCGGCGACCATGGCCGATTCTACCGCCGCGGCGCGAGAAACGGCAAGCAACGACAGTTCGGCACGCGCCGAACCGATCGCCGGCGACGGGCGCGGACTTGCCGCTTACGTTGACGCCGCCGTCCGCTTCGAGGAGCAAACGCCATGAACCGCGTGCCGCTGCGGGTCGAGCCGTTCTCGACCTATTTGGAACGTCGGCGCAAGGGTCCGATCTTCCCCGTCATCGTCGCCGGCGAGACCGTTTACGTCTCGGGCCTGCCGCCGTTCGATCCGGCGACCGGCGAGATCAAGCGCCTGCCGTTCGAGCGGCAATGCGAAATCGTGCTCGACCAGATGAAGCGCTGCGTCGAGGCCGCCGGCTCGTCGCTCGTGCGGGTGGTCAAGTGCAACGTCTACTGCACGCCCGAGGAGTCGCACTTCGGCACGTTCAACGACGTCTACGCGCGCTACTTCCCGGTCGAGTCGCCGGCGCGCATCTTTCTGTTCGTTCCGTGCTGGCCCGGCCCGTTCGACATCGAGATCGATTGCGTCGCAGTCGTGTAAGCCCGGCGCGTCCCGCTACGCGTTACGCCCGGCCGTACTCGTCGTGGAAGCGCACCCAGCTCATCTTGTGCGGGCCGGCCTCGTCGCGCCCCTTGGGGACGAGGTCGAGGTAGTGATAGGCGACGTTGAGCATGTCGAGGCCGCGCGAGTAGCACGAATAGGTGTGATAGATGCTGCCGTCGTCGTCCTTGTAG
>DASZJC010000473.1:0-3291 GCA_035948495.1 Xanthobacteraceae bacterium
CATCCCCTACGAGCGCGATTTCACCCTGATCGGCACGACCGACGAGGATTTCGACGGCGATCCGGCGGGCGTCGGGGCGACGCCGCAGGAGGTCGCCTATTTGTGCGAGACGGTGAGCACCTATTTCCGCGAGCCGGTGACCCCGGACCGGGCGGTGTGGACCTACGCGGGCGTGCGGCCGCTCTACGACGACGGGTCCGCCCGGGCCAAGGATTTGACCCGCGACTATGTGCTGGCGTTCGACCGGCCGTATCGCGAAGCGCCGCTTCTGACCGTCTACGGCGGCAAGATTACGACCTATCGCAAGCTCGCCGAAGCGGCGCTCGCCGCCATCGGCCGCTACTTCGCGGCGGGGCCGCCGTGGACGCGCGCCGCGCCGCTGCCGGGCGGCGAGTTTCCCTGGGACGGGGTCGAGGCGCTGGTGGCGCGCGCGCGCGGGCTATGGCCGTTCCTCACCGACGCCCACGCGCGGCGCATGGTGCATGCCTACGGCACCCGCCTCGACCGCGTTCTCGGCGATGCGCGCACCCTCGACGACCTCGGCGAGCCCTTCGCCGGCGATCTCACCGCCGCCGAGGTGCGTTATCTGATGCGCGAGGAATGGGCGGAGACCGCCGAAGACGTGCTGTGGCGGCGCTCCAAGATCGGGCTGCACGGATCGCCCGAGCAGGCGTCCGCGCTCGCGCGCTTCATGGCGGACGTGGGCCGCAAAACCGCGGCGGAGTGAAGGGGGAGCACGGTGCCGGATTATCTCGTCGCGCTCGACCAGGGGACGACCTCGACCCGCGCCATCGTGTTCGACGCGCGCCTCGCGCCCATTGCGACGGCGCAACAGGAGTTCCCGCAAATCTTTCCGGCGCCCGGCTGGGTCGAGCACGACCCCGAGGAGATCTGGGCGACGAGCGTCGCAACCGTGCGCGCGGCCATGGCCAAGGCGGGACTTGCCGCCAAGGATATCGCCGGCATCGGCATCACCAATCAGCGCGAGACCACGCTGCTGTGGGAGCGGGCGAGCGGCAAGCCGATCCACAATGCGATCGTCTGGCAGGACCGGCGCACCGCGGAACAATGCGCGGCGCTGCGGCGCGAACGGCAGGAGGCGTTCGTCACCGACAAGACCGGCCTGCTGCTCGATCCGTATTTCTCCGCCACCAAGATCGCCTGGATGCTCGATCACGTGGAGGGCGCGCGCGCGGCCGCCGCGGCCGGGCGCCTCGCCTTCGGCACCGTCGACACGTTTCTCCTGTGGCGGCTCACCGGCTCCCGGGTGCACGCAACCGACGCGACCAACGCGGCGCGCACGTTGCTGCTCGATATCCACCAGGGCGCCTGGGACGAGGCGCTCGCGGCCTTGTTCGGCGTGCCGACCGCCCTGCTGCCGCAGGTGCGCGACTGCGCCGGCGACTTCGGCACCACCGATCCGGCCTTGTTCGGCGGGCCGATCCGCATCCTCGGGGTCGCCGGCGATCAGCAGGCGGCGACGATCGGGCAGGGGTGTTTTCGCCCCGGCATGATCAAGTCGACCTACGGCACCGGCTGCTTTGCGTTGCTCAACACCGGCGGGCAGGCGGTGCGCTCGCGCAACCGGCTGCTCTCGACCATCGCCTATCAGCTGGATGGCCGGCGCACCTATGCGCTCGAGGGCGCGATCTTCATCGCCGGCGCGGCGGTGCAATGGCTGCGCGACGGCCTCGAGCTGATCGCGACGGCGGCGGAAACCGCGGCGCTTGCCGCCGCCGCCGATCCGGCCGAAGCGGTCTATCTCGTGCCCGCCTTCGTCGGGCTCGGCGCGCCCTATTGGGACGCGGACGCGCGCGGCGCGCTCTACGGCCTCACCCGCAAATCGGGTCGGGCGGAATTCGCGCGGGCGGCGCTCGAGGCGGTCGGCTACCAGACGCGCGATCTGCTCGAGGCCATGCGGGCCGATTGGCCGGAGGCGAGCGGCGCCGAGACCGTGCTGCGCGTCGACGGCGGCATGACCGCGAGCGAATGGGTGATGCAGTTCCTCGCCGACATGCTGGCCGCCCCGGTCGACCGGCCGGTGGTGATGGAAACGACCGCGTTGGGCGCCGCCTACCTCGCCGGGCGCGCCGCCGGCATCTGCCCGGACCTTGCGGGCTTTACCGACCTGTGGAAGCTCGACCGCCGCTTCCTGCCGCGCATGGATGCAGCCACGCGCGAGCGCAAATTCGCCGGCTGGCGCGACGCCGTGCGCCGCACGTTGACGGAGCGCTAACGCTGACCGACCCGCGCGGCGCGAATCGAGACAAGTGTCGCGATCGGCTTTACCGCCCCGAAAGCCGCCATAACTTAACTAAAAGCGTCATCAGGGGTGGGTCGCCCACGCGCGCGTCATGGCTTCGGTTCTGTCGAAGAGGGTCGAAAAGCTCGTCCACGCGGTCGAGGTCCTGATCGTCGACGACAACCAGTTCATGCGCAAGGTCGTGCGCAACCTGCTGGTCAATCTCGGCGTCAAGATCATCTACGAAGCGGGCGACGGCGTTGCCGGGCTCGAAGCGATCCGCACCTTCGCGCCCGACATCGTGATTCTCGACTGGGAAATGCCGTTGCTCGACGGCGCCGAATTGGCGCGCATCGTCCGGTCGCCCGGCGCGTTCCCGGTTCCCGACGTGCCGATCATCATGCTCAGCGGCCACGTGGAACGCTGGCGGATCGAGCAGGCCCAGCGGCTCGGCATCAACGAGTTCCTCAAGAAGCCGGTGTCGGGCAAGGCGCTGCTCGACCGCATGGTCACCATTCTCGCGCATCCGCGTCCGATGGTGCGGCTCGGCGAGTATTACGGGCCGCAGCCGCGCCAGCTCGACCCCGAAGCCATGCGGCGCGCCGCCGCCGGCGCGCAGGCTGTCCGCACGTTGGCGCAGCCGGCGCCGGGGCGCGAGCATTGAGCCTTCGTCCCCGTCCCGTTAGGTTGCCGCTCGAACGTTAGTTGATCGAACGGCAGGGATGGCTGGCGAGGGTCAAACGACGCAGGCGTCCGGGATCGTCGGCGGTGCGAAGCGGGCCTTCGCGCCGGGGGCCGATCCGGCTGCGCCGGCGCTGGTGCGTTTCGAGCGCGTCACCAAGCGCTTCGGCGACGCGGTCGCCATCGACGCGCTCAGCCTCGACATTTTCGCCGGCGAATTCTTTGCGCTGCTCGGGCCGTCCGGTTGCGGCAAGAGCACGCTGCTGCGGCTGCTCGCCGGCTTCGAGACGCCGAGCGAAGGGCGCGTGTTGCTCGCCGGCCAGGTCATCGACGCGGTTCCGCCGCATCGCCGGCCGGTCAACATGATG
>DASZJC010000474.1:0-4432 GCA_035948495.1 Xanthobacteraceae bacterium
TCCTGCGCGGGCGCCGGGCCGACCTCGACGAAGGCGCGCGGCGCCTGCTCGAGAGCGAGACGCTCACCGCCGACCAATTTCCCGCCATCCGCGCGCCGGTGCAACAGGCGGCTTGAGTCCGTTTCCGCAACGGGGCGGATAGGTGAAGGTTTCAGCCATGATCGATGACCGTCCCGACGCTGATGTCGCACTGAACGCGCGCCGGCACGGCCGCCGGCGCGGCATTGTTGAGCTTGATCATTTCGACCGCTCATGCTTGATGCACCGGCTGGCCGACCGGACGCTCGCTCGCCTGCTCGCTCTGCGCTGCCGCAGCGGATGCTGTGGGGTCTAATGGCGACTTCCGGTTGCACGCTGGAGCCTCCCCGGCACACGGCGTGCGGCTTGAATATGCGAGGAAAAATACCATTTGAGGCCCGCGGGCCCCCGGGGAAGGGCTTCGGACGACCTCCTGATTTGGCGGCAGGCGCCTGGACCCGGCCGGCCGGTTCGGCCGCCGGAGCGCTGCGCTTCCGGCCGGGCAGGCACGGGCCAAGGAACGTTGGATATGGATTTGTCGCGCGACAGCGGATTGCTGCAGGAGGAGCGGAGGCCGGAGAACCGGCGGCCGGCCGCAGACGCCTGCCCGATCGAGGCGGAAGCGGGCGATCTTGTCCGGCCGGGGACGCTCGCGCCCGAATCCCGGACCGATGATGCTCCGGAGGCGCCGCGCAGGGATGACGACGCCCCGGTTACCGAGCACCCTCCCAAGCCGGACGATGACCTCGCTTTCTCGCGCGATCTGATCGACACCTACTTTCGCCAGATGGGAGGCCGCGAACTGCTGTCGCGCGAGGGGGAGATCGCCCTCGCCCGGCGCATCGAGGCGGCGCAACTGGCCCTGTTCAAGAGCCTCTACGCCGTCCCCATGCTGGTCGCGCAGATTGGACTCTGGGGAGAGGAGCTGCGCGAGGGGCGGCGGTCCTTGCGCGACCTCGTGGACCTGTCCCAGTCCGACGGCGAGCCGCACGCCGACGCGCCCGGCGCCGGTCCCTCGGACGGCGCGGACGACCATCGCCAGCATATCGATGCGCGCGACGCGGCGATTGCGGCGCGCATGAGCGGCATGTCCGCGCCGGCGCACGAGATCGCCGAACTCGCCAGGGCGCGCGTTGCCGCGCTCGCCCGCGGCCGCGACCTGTCGAAGGCACGGCGCCTCAAGCTGGAGTCGCTCCTGGCACGGTTCGCCGGCGACATGGCGGGCATGCGGCTGCATCCGGATCGGCTCGCCGAGCTGATCGACATGCTGGATCACGAGCAGCGCGCGCTGTACCAGATCGAGCGCGACCAGCGGCTCGGCGGGGTCGCCGCTGCCGCCGAGTTGCCGGCCGCAGTGTCGGCGGTCGCCCGGCGCGTCGGCTTGTCCATCCCGGCGTTCCGCGAGGTGGCGGCGGCGGCCAGCCGCGCGCGCCGCGAGATCAGGCGCGGGCAGGAAGAGATGGTGCGGGCGCACCTGCGTCTGGTCGTTGCGATCGCCAAGAAGTACCGGCGCTTCACCTCGCTCCACCTGCTCGATCTCATCCAGGAGGGCAATCTCGGCCTGATGCACGCGGTGGAAAAATACGACCATCGCCGCGGCGTGAAGGTTTCGACCTATGCGAGCTGGTGGATCCGGCAGTCGATTGCGCGCGCGATCGCCGACCAGGGCCGCACCATCCGCGTCCCGGTCCACGTCACCGAGACCACCATCAAGGTGTCGCGCGAGCGGCGTCGCCACTATCAGCGCCACGGCCACGACCCGGCGCCGGACGAAATCGCGACCCGGACCGGGATTCCGCTGCCCCAGGTCGAGCGCGCGCTCACCACGGTGCCGGAGCCGATCTCGCTCGACGCGCCGGTCGGGGAAGACGGCGACGCCACCTTGGCCGATCTCATCGAAGCGCCCGATGCGGACAATCCGCTCGCGGCGACGGCGGCGGGCGAGCTCGGCAAGCTCGTCGCCGAGGCGCTTGCCGACCTCACCCCGCGCGAGCAGCGCATCCTGCGCATGCGCTTCGGTCTCGGCGGAGCGAACGAGCATACCTTGCAGGAGGTGGGCGAAACCTTCGGCGTGACGCGCGAGCGCATCCGCCAGATCGAGGCGAAGGCGCTGGAAAAGCTGCGCCGCCCCGACCGTGCGCGCAAGCTGCGCACCTTCGTGGAAAACTGACGCCTCGTCATTGCCGCCTGTGCGGGCGATGACGAAGTTGTTCTTGATCTATTTCTCCTTCCCGGCGATGCCGCGCAGGAGCCGCCCCAGCAGGTCGGCGCCGGTGATGATGCGCCGCTGTTTCCCCCAGATGAGAATGATGTCGTTGTCGACGACGTCGTCTTCCGGATGTTCCGGCTTCACCTTCATGAGGCCGATCACGTCGCCGAGCTTGGTGCGCGGGTCGGTCACGACGATCGGGCGGTGCCAATAGGCCTCCGGCCGGACCGAGACCTGGTCGAACAGCACGTCGCGCAGGAAATGATGCGCCTCCAGCACCAGCTGGGGCTGACCCGCCGGATCGGTGAAGATCACCCACTTCTTGCCGGAGGCGTCGAGCTGGCGCAGGAACGGATCGTCCGGCGCGGCGCGGAACGCGGGCAAAACCGGCCGGCCTTTGTCGAACGGCAGAGCGATGATGCTGCGCGGATCGACCGGCTCGCCTTCCTCGAGCACCGGAATGTCGTCGAGATCGAGAAAATTCACCGCCCCGATCGCCTCCAGGTGCCCGACTTCCGTGCCGGTCGCGCCCACGTGCCGGGTGATGAGGGCGCGGAAATCGCGCTCCTTGAGTAGGACGATGCCTTCGGGCCCGAGCCACCAATTGAGAAACAGCGCCGTCGGCTTGGCGATGGGAAAAAGAACGATCCGGTAGAACGCGAGGAACGGCGCGAAGCGTTCGCTCAGCCGCAGGGCGTGGCGCGAAAAATAAGCTTGCGGGACGATCTCGCCCAGGAAGGTGATCGCGAACGTGGAGACCACGAACGCCGCGACCCCGGCCAACACCGATCCGGACAGCAGCGTCAGCAGGACGTTGGTCGAGACGTTGCCCCACAGGATGGTGGCCAACGTCAGGTTGGAATCCTTGCGCAGTCCGAGCAGCCTGACCGCCTGGGGGTTGCCGCCCGCGGCCTCGATCTCGAGCCGCAGCCGGCTGATGCTGAAGACCGCGAGGTTGAGGCCGGAAAACGCCGCCGACTGAGCGACGCACAGGGCGATGCCGAGCCATATCACCGCCTCGGCCTGCGACGGGTTCTGCAACATCGCGCTCGTTCACCCCAAGCTTTGCCCCTCGGCCCCAGCCGAATGGAGCGCCTCCCCCCCCGCCGCCGTGACCGTCACCCCGGGGACGGCCGACGGAACGAATTGGCCGCCATCGAGTTATAGCGCCAGGGCAGCTCGCGCCCCTGCTTGATTCTGCATCGACGCGGGGCGGCGGGGTCTCGGTTCATATCGCATCGACTCGCGCGCCGGGGCTTTTCGAGCGCCGCGTCAGCTTGAATGGGTGCGGCCATGGTTGAAAAGTCATCGGTAGGTGCAAAAGGGTGGGCCACCGCCGCGCTCGCCGGCGTTGTGGCAGGACTCGTGGCCGCGCATTCGCTTCCGTCGACGGGGACCGCGGGCGATCTGGTTACCGCGTCGCGGCCTGCGCTCGAGACCGTCGTGCCGGTGGTCGAGCGCAGCCGCAAGGGCGACCGCCTCGACGCCGCATCTTCGCCGGTATCCGCTCCGCGCGCGATCGGGCGGCTAGAGCTTCGCAAATTGTTGGAGCGGTCCCTGAGCCGGCGATTGCAAGATACATGCGAGCCTCCGGCAAGCCCGTTTGTCGATCCGCTGCTGGCGAAGCTTCCCGGCCGTTGCCTCACTTGAGCTGCGCGCGCCCTTGGCGCGGCGGATTTCGTTCCAGAACACAAAGAACGTGCCGAGCACCCATAGAGTCGCCGCCGCCTCGCCGGTATGATCCGGATCGATCGAGCAATCTTAACGGCGAGGCGACGGGATGCTGGTCGGCGTTCCCAAGGAGATCAAGCCCGACGAATATCGCGTGGGACTCGTGCCGTCGGCGGTGCGCGAGCTCGTCACCCACGGACATAAGGTGCTGGTCGAGCGCGGCGCCGGGACCGGGGCCGGCCTTGCCGATGCTGCGTACGAATCCGCCGGCGCGGAAATCGTCGCGGCCGCCGATCAGGTGTTCGCGCGCGCGGATTTGATCGTCAAGGTCAAGGAGCCGATCGGCGCCGAGCGCACCATGCTCCGGCGCGGACAGATACTCTTCACTTATTTGCATCTCGCGCCGGACCGTGCGTTGACCGAGGCGCTGCTCACCTGCGGCTGCACCGCCATCGCCTATGAAACCGTCACGTCGCCGAACGGCACGCTGCCCTTGCTCACGCCCATGTCGGAAGTCGCCGGCCGCATGGCGCC
>DASZJC010000475.1:0-2611 GCA_035948495.1 Xanthobacteraceae bacterium
GGGCGAACGGTCGACCGCCGTGACCCTCGCGCCGGCGGCGGCAAGCTGCGCGGTCTTGCCGCCGGGCGCCGCGCACAGGTCGGCGACGCGCCGGCCGGCAACCTCGCCGAACAGGCGCACCGGCAGCGCCGCGGCCGCGTCCTGCACCCACCACGCGCCTTCCACATAGCCCGGCAGCAGCGACACCGGCCCATGGGCGACGAGGCGCACCGTGCCGGTCGCGACCACCCGCCCGCGCAGGCGCGCGGCCCACCCGTCCGGATCCTGCTTGACGGTGAGGTCGAGGGGCGGCTCCTCGCCATGCATCGCCGCGATCGCATGGGCGGCCGGGCGGCCGAAGGCGCCGGTCCAGCGCGCCATCAGCCACTCGGGCGTATCGAGCGCCGCGGCGTCGAGGCTCGCCAGCGCGGCACGACCGTCCCGGGCCATGCGCCGCAGCACCGCGTTGACGAGGCCCGGGTAGCGCGCGGCGCGCCGATCCGCCTGGGCGAGCCGCACCGCGAGATCGACCGCGGCGTGGTCGGGCACGTCGAGCCAGAAAATCTGCGCCGCGCCGATCAGCAGGATCGTCTCGACCCGCGGCGCGTCGGCCGGAAAGCCGCGATCGAGCGCCGTCGACAGCAGGTGCCGCAAGGTGCCGAGGCGCCGCAGCACGGTGCCGACCAGCTTGCGGGCGAGCGCCCGGTCCCGCTCCACCAATGCCGCAAGCCCGCTGTTCGCCTCGTCGAGTTGCTCGTCGAGCGGCCGATGCCGCCGCAGCACGCCGTCGATTAACCCGGCGGCCACCCGCCGGGCGGCGAGGCCCGGTACCTCCGCGGGGGCACGTCGGGGATTGGCCATGGTCGGAAGGTTTTACGCTGAGACGGCGGCGGGCGGAATCGCAGATGATCGCCAGCCTGTCACGGGGAACACGCTAGTGTAAGCGGGGGGCACGCTTGACCCTTAGATCGCGGCGCGTACGTAAGGTGCATGAGCAACCGCAATGACCGCCGCCCGCTGACCCCGGCAGCCGAACGCGCGCTCGCCGAGGCAGCGCAACGTCGCGCCGAAATCGACCGCAAGGTTCGCGATCGGCCCGAGGAACTCAACGGCCGCAAGGGGCCGGAGCCGGTGCGCTACGGCGACTGGGAAATCAAAGGCTTGGCGTCGGATTTTTGATGCGGTTGCTGCCGCGCCGATTTACTCCACGGTGACGGAGGTGCCGACGCTCACCCGCGCGAAGAGGTCGAGGATGTCCTGGTTGTACATGCGGATGCAGCCGTAAGACACGAACCCGCCGACCGAACCCGGCATGTTGGTGCCGTGGATGGCGTATTCGCCGCCGCTCAAGGTCAGCGCCGCCTCGCCCATGGGATTGCGCGGGCTGCCGCCCTTGATCAGGTCCGGTATGCGCGGCTTGTCGCGCTTGACTTCCTTCGGCGGCGACCAGTCCGGCCGGCGGTATTTCCCGCTGATGAAGGTCGAGCCGGACCAGCGCTTGCCGGCCTTGCCGACGCCGACCGGATAGCGGACCGCGTGACCGTTGCCGAGCACGTAATAAAGACGCCGCTCGTTGGTCTTGATGATGATCGAGCCGGCCGAGCCTTCCTTGAAGGCCACGACCTCGCGCGCCGCCGCCGGCTGCACCGCGAGAGCCGCCGCAACGACGACAACGGAAAGAACGCCCGCCAACGGGCGAGAGTAGTTTTGCATGATCGACCCCCGATTCCCCTAGCCGACGCGCTTGCCCACGCGTCGGCGATTCCCAGACCCATGTTGGAAGTTTGGCGCGCGCCCCACGCGCCTCGGCAGAAACATCCGAACAGCGTAAATTGAGGATAAAAATATCGAGGATTCCAGAGGCGCGGCGCCGCACCGCGACGATTTTTGCCCGACTGTGGTTATTCGGACACGGTTTTCACCTCTCCCCGCTTGCGGGGAGAGGTCGACGGCCGGAGGCCGTCGGGTGAGGGGGCTCTCCACAAGCCGAGCGCGCTGGCATGCCCGCCCCCACCCGGCCGCGCGCCATGCGCGCGGCCACCCTCCCCACGCTCGCTTCGCTCGCGGGGGAGGGACTACGCGCTCCTGCGGTTCTGCCGATTCGACACGAGGTCGTCGACCACGGCGGGGTCGGCCAAGGTCGAGACATCCCCCAGGCTGCCGGACTCGTCCTCGGCGATCTTGCGCAGGATGCGGCGCATGATCTTGCCCGAGCGCGTCTTCGGCAGGCCGGGGGCGAACTGGATCAGGTCGGGCGAGGCGATCGGGCCGATCTCCTTGCGCACCCATTGGATGAGGTCCTTGCGCAGGTCCTCGGTGGGCTGCTCGCCCATCATCAAGGTCACGTAGGCGTAGATGCCCTGCCCTTTGATGTCGTGCGGATAGCCGACCACCGCCGCCTCCGAGACCTTGGGGTGGGCGACGAGCGCGCTCTCGACCTCCGCGGTGCCGAGCCGGTGGCCGGCCACGTTGATCACGTCGTCGACCCGGCCGGTGATCCAGTAATAACCGTCGGCGTCGCGCCGGCAGCCGTCGCCGGTGAAGTACTTGCCCGGATAGGCCTTGAAGTAAGTGTCGATGAAGCGCTGGTGGTCGCCGTAGACCGTGCGCATCAGGCCGGGCCACGCGTCGG
>DASZJC010000476.1:0-2362 GCA_035948495.1 Xanthobacteraceae bacterium
CATCGGCCGGCGCCTCCCGCCGGCGCGCAAACGGGAGGCACGCGATGAGGTTCGGTTTTGCCGGCGGCATCGTCGCCGTCCTCGTCCTGGTTCTGATGATCCTGGGCTACGGCTCGCTGTTCACCGTCTATCAGACCAAACAGGCGCTGGTCGTCCGACTGGGCAACCCGATCCGCGTCGTCGCCGACCCGGGCCTGCACGTCAAATCCCCGCTGATCGACAGCATCATCTACGTCGACAAGCGTATCCTCGATCTGGAGTCGCCGCCGCAGGAGGTCATCGCCTCCGATCAGAAGCGCTTGGTGGTCGACGCGTTCGCCCGCTACCGCATCGCCGATCCTTTGAAATTCTATCAGACCGTCAGCACGATCGAGGGCGCGCGGTCGCGACTTTCGACCCTGCTGGTCTCGGCGCTGCGGCGCGTGCTGGGCGAAGCGACGTTCATCCAGGTGGTGCGCGACGAGCGGCCGCAACTGACCGCGCGCATGCGCGAACAGCTCGACCGCGAGGCGGCCGCGTTCGGGATCGTGGTGGTGGACGTGCGCATCCGGCGGGCCGATCTGCCGGAGCAGAACAGCCAGGCGGTCTACCAGCGCATGCAGACCGAGCGCCAGCGCATCGCGGCTGAAGCCCGCGCGCAGGGCAGCCAGAAATCGCAGGAGATCCGCGCCAAGGCCGACCGCGACGTCACCGTGCTCGTTGCCGAGGCGCAGTCGAAGGCCGAGCAGACGCGCGGCGACGGCGATGCCAAGCGCAATCAGATATTCGCCGAGGCCTACAGCAAGGATACGGGCTTCTTCGCGTTCTACCGCTCCATGCAGGCCTATGAGACCGGGCTGCGCTCGAACGACACCCGCATGCTGCTGCGCCCGGATTCCGACTTCTTCCGCTATTTCGTCGATCCGTCGGGCAAGCCGCGCGCGACGGGGAATAACAGTAACAACGCCAGCGCCAATAAATAGCCGCCGCGAGGTGGGGCGCCGGGATGTCGGAATTCCTCGTCGCGCTCGGGCTCCTGTTCGCCATCGAGGGGCTGGTGTTTGCGGCGTTTCCCGGGGCGGCGAAGCGGGCGATGGAAAGCGTGCTCGCGACCCCGGAAGGCTCGCTGCGGCTGGTCGGCCTGGTGTCGGCCCTCGTCGGCGTGCTGCTGATCTGGTTCGTGCGCGGTTGACGCTTACGAACCGTGCGATCGCAACATACATGCACGTCACGTCCGCGTGATGGCGGCGCTTTCCGGTCGCCATTCCGCCGGATTTGCGTTCCATCTGCCGTGTCACGCCGCCCTTGCCTTCATGCTTGGCCGGGGGCAGTGTCCGCCACTGAATCGCCTTGGGAGATTTGACGCCATGGCCGGCATTTCCACGCAAGTTGCACGACTTTGCCGTCCCGCCCTGATCGCCGTCGGGACCGCCGTGCTCCTTATGCCGATGTTTGCCCAGCCGGCGGCGGCGCGCGGCCCGGACGGGATCGCCGACGTTGCCGAGTCGGTCATCGACGCGGTCGTCAATATTTCGACCTCGCAGACGGTGGACACCAAGAACGGACCGACGCTGCAGCTTCCGCCCGGCTCCCCGTTCGAAGAGCTGTTCGAGGAGTTCAACCGCAACCGGCGCGGCGATCAGAACCGTGAGCGGCCGCCGCGCCGTGTCAACTCGCTCGGTTCGGGTTTCATCATCGATCCGCAGGGCATCGTCGTCACCAACAACCACGTGATCTCCGAGGCCGACGAGATCAACGTCATCCTCAACGACGGCACCAAGCTCAAGGCCGAGCTGATCGGCAAGGATCAGAAGACCGACCTCGCGCTGCTTCGGGTCAAGCCGGACAAGCCGCTCAAGGCGGTGAAGTTCGGCGATTCCGACAAGCTGCGGCTCGGCGAGTGGGTCGTCGCGATCGGCAATCCGTTCAGCTTCGGCGGAAGCGTGACGGCCGGCATCATCTCCGGGCGCAATCGCGAGCTCAATTCGGGGCCCTACGACAACTACATTCAGACCGACGCCGCCATCAACCGCGGCAATTCGGGCGGCCCGCTGTTCAACCTCAACGGCGAGGTGATCGGGATCAACACCGCCATCATCTCCCCGTCCGGCGGCTCGATCGGCATCGGCTTTGCGGTGCCCTCGAACACCGCCCTGCCGGTGATCGAGCAACTGCGCGAATATCGCGAGACCCGGCGCGGCTGGCTCGGCGTGCGCATCCAGCAGGTGAACGACGAGATCGCCGAGAGCCTGGGCATGAAACAGGCGCACGGCGCGCTCATTGCCGGCGTCGACGACAAGGGACCGGCCAAGCCCGGCGGTATCGAGCCCGGCGACGTGATCGTCAAGTTCGACGGGCACGAGATCAAGGAGATGCGCGACCT
>DASZJC010000477.1:0-1685 GCA_035948495.1 Xanthobacteraceae bacterium
GGTGGCGCGCTCGCGGGTGCGGATGAGGCCGGAGACGACCGGCAGGTCGTAGCCGATGACGTCGTGGAAACAGAGCGCGGTCTTGGCCTGGTCGGTGAGCGTCGCGATGTGGCGGATGTCCACCGGCTGATGCAGGTCGACGAGCTCGCCGCCCTGGCGCAGTCGGTCGAGGAACTGACGGAAGTTCTCCTGCATCCGGTCTCTCCGATGGCCGCGGACCACAATCGCCCAGCCGCAGAGCATCAGGCTATCGATGGCCGACGCGGGCGGCAATGCTGCGCCGCAGCTCCGAATGGTTTCCGTGCGAGCCGAAATGGCCTGGGCAAGCCGGCGCGGCCGCGATAATCAAGGCGCGATCCGAGGGATAAAAATGAGCGGTGAGAAAACGATGAAGGCGCTGGTGCTGCGCCAGCACGGCGATCTCGACAGCCTGCAGGTGGTCGACGACTACCCGCGCCCGCAGGCCGTCGACGGCCACGTGGTCATCCGCGTGCGCGCCTCCGCGTTCAACTACCACGACGTGTTCACCGTGCGCGGCATGCCCGGCATCAAGGTGCCGCTGCCGGTCGTCATCGGCCTCGACATGGCGGGCGAGATCGTCGAGGTCGGCCCCGGCCTGACCGGCTGGACGCCGGGCGAGCGGGTGCTGGTCAACCCGCTCAACAAGAAGAAAGGCCTGATGGGCGAAATGCTCGACGGCGGCATGGCGCAATACTGCCGCGTCGCTGCCGACCAGCTCATCGCCATGCCGGCGGGCGTGAGCTTCGAGGACGCGGCGGCGCTGCCGGTCGCCTACGGCACCGCGCACCGGATGCTGATCACCCATCAGACGGTGAAGGCGGGCGAGCGGGTGCTGGTCCTCGGCGCCAGCGGCGGCGTCGGCACCGGCTGCGTCATCCTCGCCAAGATGCTCGGCGCCGAGGTGATCGCCTGCGCGAGCAGCGCCGAGAAACTGGAGCGGCTCAAGCAGCTGGGCGCGAACGAAGTCGTCAATTACCAGGAAGTCGACTTCTCCAAATGGGCGATCGAGCGCTACGGCAAGCCGCAGCGCCGCAGCTACGAGGGCGGGGTCGACGTGGTGATCAACTTCACCGGCGGCGAGACGTGGCAGCCCTCGCTCAGGTGCCTCAAGCGCGGCGGCAAGGTCCTGGTGTGCGGCGCGACCGCGGGTTACGACCCGAAGGAGGATTTGCGCTACATCTGGAGCTTCGAGCTGAAAGTCATCGGCTCGAACAGCTTCTACGACGACAATCTCACGGCCCTCATGGACCTGATCGCACAAGGCCGGATGCGCCCGCTGATCGACAAAGTGCTGCCGCTCGAACAGGCGGCCGAAGGGCTGCGCCTGATCCGCGACCGCGAGGTCGTCGGCAAGGTCGTGGTGGCGCCATGACGGACGCCAAACAAATCACTCCCGAAGAAGTCGAGCAGCTGCTCAGGCGCGGCCCGTTTCACCAATGGCTCGGCATCAAGGTGCTGGCCGTGCATGCGGACGGGGTCGAGCTGAAAGCGACGTGGCGCGAGGAGTGGGTCGTCAATCCGGAGCGTCGCTACACCCACGGGGGGATTCTGGCCTCGCTGGTCGACCTGGCGGCCGATTGGGCCCTGGTGACGCGCACCGGGCGCGGGGTGCCGACCATCGACATGCGCGTCGACTATCACGCCGCCGCCATGCCGGGCGACCT
>DASZJC010000478.1:0-3326 GCA_035948495.1 Xanthobacteraceae bacterium
CTTAACCATCTTAGCCTCGCACCCGATCGGGCAGGGATGTTTGCGTTCGGGGGCATGGGGTGGCGGACAAGAAAAGCCTCGGTTTGTACGGCTTCGTCTTCGGTCTCGTGACCGGGGCGGTCATGCTGGCAGCCGCCGTCACCGTGCAGGCGCAGATCGCCGCCGGGCCGGCCGCCGGCAGCATCAACCCGCGGGTCGTGGCCGCACCGATCCGCTAAACGCGCCTTGCGGGCTGCGGCCGGATGATGGTCATCGGCGCCCAATCCGATCGTCGATTTCCGACCCCTGTCTATTTGACGGTTTGGAACGAGTCGAGGAACGCATCCACATTGGGCGTGGTTCCGGTGCCGGGCCCGCCGCTGAACACCATCTGATAAAAGCGGTTGTCGACCCAAAGGAGCCGCTGACGGACCACCCCGGATTGCGGGAGGTCGATGATGATCTCGCGACCCTGGGCGCCGCTCTGCTGGATGGTTTTCTGGCTGCGTAGCGTCCCCTTGGTGGCGTCCACCGCGCCTTGGGTGTGGACGTCGTAATCCTTCACCATCGGCTTGGAATAGATAATCATGGCGACGCCCCACCAGCCGTCCTTGTTCTCGGTCGACCACGTATATTGATCGTAAGAGGTGCCGCTGTTGGTCTTGTGCTGGGTTTTCTCAAGCGTGGGCGCGGCCGGGAACTCGGCGGTGAATTTGCCTTCGCGACTGGTGAAAGTGTAGGCGCTCGCGGCGCTCGCCGCCATCGCACAGGCAACTGCAATGCCGATCAAATGGCCGAGGTGCTTCGTCATTCCTGCCCGACGCCAGTGCTCAGATTTAAGCGATCAATTCAACCACCATTATATGCCCGCTGATACCTGATCTCTGTCCCCTGGTCCGTCTATCGCCGCGAATATTTCCCCAGGGTGCGGTGGCATAGCTGCCATTCGGATCTCGACAAGGTGAACTGCGCCTTCATGCCTTCCGGCGGGTTCCACTGCTTGACGTGCCAGACGTCGGGCGTCTGGCGCACCAGCCGTTTGATGGTGGCGCGGGTCGCGCCGTCCCGCTCGCCGTAGAAGATGCAGGTCACGTCGGCGACGATCGGCAAGTGCGGGTTGACCATGGCGACGTCGCCCGGCTCGAATTCGGGCACCATGGACTCGCCGGTTATGTAGAGCCCATAGGCGCCCTTGACGTGGGCGAGCGGCGCCGGGCGCGGCATGAAGTCGACGGCGTCCGTCGACACGACGATCTGGCCGGAGCCGCCCTCGGCCGACGCGTAGATCGGGAAATCGCGATCGCCGATGAGTTCGATCCCGGGAATGACCGGGCCGGTGAGCGCTCCCGCGGCGCTGAGCGCCGCGAGGCCGGGATCGATTTCCTCGAGCGGCAGCCCGAGCTTGACGGCGATCAACGGCAGATAGCGCGAGCGCGCCGTCTGCCCGGCCTCGATCTTGTCGATCGTCGCCTGGGAGACGCCGACCTGGCGGCCGAGGTCGGCCTGGCTCAGCCGCAGCTCCTCCCGCCGGCGGCGGATCTTCTGTCCTATTTTCATGACGTCGCTCCGGTTGGTCGTTGCACGGCGGGCGCGCAACTCGGCATAACCGGAGCTTATAACACCGATTGTATTGAAAGCAAGTCATTCGCTGCATGCTTTTGGTGTTGACATGGAATACTTTGGGTGTTTATAGTAGCGGCATGGATGGACAGCCAGCCTTCGATCTCCCTTCGGTCTGCGCGGCCGTCGCGCGCGCGATCGCGCTGACGCAAACGCAACAGAAGCTCGCGGCGGCCTGCGGCGTGAGCCAGGCGGCGATCTCGAAAGCCAAAATCGGCGGGCGGGTCTCCCCGCGCCTCGCCCTTGCCATTCACCGTGCCACCGGCGGCGCGGTGCCCGCCTCGGTGCTGCGCCCGGATCTCTGGCGCCGGCCGGCCGACGTCCCGGTAGAGGGCGCTTCACGTGATACCGCCCCGTCCATCGCCACGGAGGTCGGGCGTCATGACGCCTAAGCGGAGAAGGCCGCACGGCTTCTACGCCCGCCGGGCGCGAGCGCGCGGCGGGCCGTTCCACGCCGTCCATCTCGAACGCAATCCCGGCAAGCGGACTTACGTGCGCGCGCAGCATGAATGCGATGCGACCTTGCCGTGGAGCCGGGTCGAGTTCATCCGCATGGACCGGGCGTTTTGCGACGCGGTGCGGCGGGAAATAGCGCGCGGCACCGAGCGGGCGAGGGGGCCGGTGCCGAAGCCGCCCGCGGCCCGCCTCATCCGCCGGCTCGATGCGACCCCGCGCCGC
This sequence comes from Xanthobacteraceae bacterium, assembly GCA_035948495.1. Classification (GTDB taxonomy): domain Bacteria; phylum Pseudomonadota; class Alphaproteobacteria; order Rhizobiales; family Xanthobacteraceae; genus AP-16. The sequence continues at coordinate 2,278 of DASZJC010000478.1, forward strand.
TCGGGCCCCTCTTCGCCCGCCGAATTGTGCGCCGAGATCGGCGACCGCGATCGGTTTTGGTGACATGGCGTCGGATGTCCCATATGGCCGTGCGACCGGCGCCACGTCCGTCGTGCCGCACGAAGGCGGCGCAGTCCGGCGCCCTCCCGCGCGGACGCATTTCGCCAAGACGGAACGCCTGCGCGGTCTCGTCCTCGAGGTGCTGGCGGCGACGCCGTCCGGCCTGACCGCCGACGAGATCGCCGCGACGCTCGATGAGAGCGTCCTCGCGGTCCGCCCGCGCGTCTCCGAGCTCTTCCACGCCGGCCTGATCGAGAAGACCGGCGAGCGCCGCCGCAACCGGAGCGGTCTGAGCGCCCACGTGTGGAAGAAACCGGCCGCCGGAGCCCCCTGATGGGCGGGCATCCCGGCCGCCCGCGCCTTGCCGGCGAGCGCTATCCCGGCGGCAAGATCAAGCCCACGGACGAGGGCGACGTGCGCGCGCCGACCCTGTGGCGGCGGATCAAGGACGGCGCCGTCAAGGGCGGGGCGCATCCCTACGCCGGAACGGTGCTGGGCCGCCTGTCGATCTTCGGGCTTCTCACCGACGCCGAGGTCGAGGCCGGCTTCCGCGTCGGCGAGATCGTCGGCCGCTACGAGCGGCTGAGCGGCGCGCCGCGGCGCACCTGCGCGAGCCCCGCCTACGAGCGCGGCTTCGGCTTTGCGCGCGACGCGCACGAGCGCGCCGACGCCAATCTCGCCAAGCGCTTCGAGCGCCGGGTGCGCCAGGCGCGGCGGGCCTATGAGCACCTGGTCGATCACATTCCCGAGACCGCGCGCAACGCGCTGTTCACGGTCTGCGTGGAAGACCGCGAGATCAATTCGCTGCTGCACCAGGACCTCCGGCTGCTGCTGCGGCATCTGGCGGTGTCGTTCGGCTTCGCGGCCGCGCCGCGCGAGCGCAAGGCGCGGGGCGTCGGGCGGCGGCCCGCCGATGCCGGCCCGCTCGCCGGCGCGCTGGTCGATTTGCTGGCGCGGTGGTTCGCCGACAACCGCGCCGCGGTCGATGC
>DASZJC010000479.1:0-12219 GCA_035948495.1 Xanthobacteraceae bacterium
CTAGTGCCGCGAACCCGAAGTTCGCATAACATTGCGGCACGTACGGTTGCGAACTTCGGGTTCAAAGGCGGCACTAGAATCATAGATTTACTAGTGTCCTTCGATTCCGAAGTTCGCATCAGAGGGTGCCGCAAGGTTGAGCGAACTTCGGAATCGGGACACTAGCGCCGATTTGAGCAAGCAGCTTGCGGGCGCTTAACAAATGCAGCTAAAGCGCGGGGCCCGCCCCGCCGCCAGCTGACGGCGGGCCAATCGCCCGCCTCCATCCATCGACGGCCACCGCGGCAGGGAACGCGGTCGGCCGCGTAGCCGCGTGGAGGTCCCCATGTCCCTTTTCTCCCGACGCCTGTTTACCGCCGCCGCGATCGTGACGGCGCTGGGTCCGCTTGCCGCAAGCGCGGCCGACAAGCCCAAGGAAATCGTCATCGACTGGGCAACCTACAACCCGGTGTCGATGCTGCTCAAGGACAAGGGCCTGCTCGAGAAGGAGTTCGCCAAGGACGGCATTTCGATCCGCTGGGTGCAGACGCTCGGCTCGAACAAGGCGCTCGAGTTCCTCAGCGCCGGCTCGATCGACTTCGGCTCGACCGCGGGCGCGGCGGCGCTGATCGGCAAGATCAACGGCAATCCGATCAAGTCGATCTACGTCTATTCGCGTCCCGAATGGACCGCCCTCGTCACCCGCAAGGACACCGCGATCAACAAGGTCGCCGACCTCAAGGGCAAGCGCGTCGCGGTCACCCGCGGCACCGATCCGCACATCTTCCTGGTGCGCGCGCTGCAGGGCGCGGGCCTGACCGAGCGCGACATCACGCCGGTCCTGCTGCAGCATCCCGACGGCAAGATCGCGCTGATCCGCGGCGACGTCGACGCCTGGGCGGGGCTCGACCCGATGATGGCGCAGGCCGAGGTCGAGGACGGAGCGCGGCTGTTCTATCGCAACCCGGCGGCCAATACCTGGGGCATCCTCAACGTGCGCCAGGAGTTCCTCAAGGACCACCCGGATCTCGTGCAGCGCACGCTCGCCGTCTACGAGGAGGCGCGCAAGTATTCGCTTGCCCACCCCGACGAGTTGAAACGCGTGTTCATGGCCGTCACCAAGCTGCCGGACGCCGTGGTCGACAAGCAGCTCAAGGAGCGCACGGGCCTGACCTACAACCGGATCGGCGCCGAGCAGCGCGAATCGATCCTCGCCGCCGGCGTGGCGCTGCAGCAGGCCGGCGTCATCCCGGCGAGCGTCGACGTGAAGGCCGCGGTCAACGACCTGATCGACGACCGCGTGCCGATCGCGGGTAACTAACTGCGGCCGGGCAGGGGACGTCTCGTTTGCTGTGTCACTCCGGTGCGGCCTCGCGGTTGCACGCCGAGGTCACACCGCGCCCGTGTTGCATTCCGGGGCCTCGCCATGTCTCTTGTCCGCATGACCGTCTCGGCGGAACGACCTTCCGTCCCGGCCAGCCGGGCGCAGCGCGACCCGCTCGCGCGCCTGGCGCGGTCGGCGCTCGGCTTGGCCTTGCCGCTTGGATTAGCCGTGCTGTGGGAAGCCGCCGTGCGGCTCGGGCTGTCGGATGGGCGGCTGGTGCCGCCGCCCTCGGTGATCTGGCGCACGCTTGCGGATCTCGCGGCGACCGGCGAACTGCAGCGACACATCGTCGCCACCCTGCTGCGGGTCGCGGCCGGGTTTGCGCTCGGCACCGTCACGGCAACCGTCATCGGCGCGCTCGCCGGCTATTGGGAATTGGCGCGCCGGCTGATCGACCCGACCTTGCAGGGCCTGCGGGCGGTGCCGTCGATCGCCTGGATCCCTTTGTTCATCCTGTGGCTCGGAATATTCGAAACGTCCAAGGTGGCCCTCATCGCCGTCGGCGTATTCTTCCCCGTCTATCTCGGCGTGCTCGGCGCCATCCACTCCGTCGACCGCAAGATCGTGGAAGTCGGCCGGGTGTTCCGGCTGTCGGGCTTCGCCATGGTTCGGCGCATTCTGCTTCCCGCGGTGCTGCCGGCCTATGTGGTGGCGCTGCGCACCGGGCTCGGACTCGGCTGGATGTTCGTCATCGCGGCCGAGTTCATGGGCGCCTCCGAGGGGCTCGGCTATTTGCTGATCGACGGCCAGCAGCTCGGCAAGCCGGCCGAGATCGTCGCCGCCCTCATCACCTTCGCGGTGCTCGGCAAGCTGACCGACGCGATATTGGCGGCGGCCGCCGCGCCGTTCCTGCGCTGGGAGGACGCCTTCGGGGCGCGCAGATAGAAAGCTGCCATGCTGGTTCTCGATCATGTGGGCAAGACCTATCCGAACGGCGTGCGCGCGGTGCACGACGTTTCACTCGAGGTCGAGCCGGGCGAGATCGCGGTCATCATCGGCGCCTCGGGCTCCGGCAAGTCGACTTTGCTGCGCCTCGTGTGCGGCCTCGATCGACCGACCCAGGGCGCCCTCGGGCTCGACGGGGCGACCATCACCGGGCCGCACGAAAAGATCGGCGTCGTGTTCCAGGAGCCGCGCCTGCTGCCGTGGCTCCGCGTCGCCGACAACGTCGGCTTCGGACTGGCCCAGCGGCGGCCGGCGGAACGCAAGCAACGGGTCGCGGCGGCGCTCGACCGCGTCGGGCTTGCCGACAAGGCGCGCATGTGGCCGCGCGAACTCTCGGGCGGCCAGGCGCAGCGCGCGGCCATCGCGCGCGCGCTCATCACCCGCCCGGAGGTGATGCTGCTCGACGAGCCGTTCTCGGCGCTCGACGCGTTCACCCGCATCGACCTCCAGGATCACCTGCTCGACCTGTGGGCGGACGCCAAACCGACCCTCGTCGTGGTCACCCACGACGTCGACGAGGCGATCGTGCTCGCCGACCGCGTCATCGTGATGTCGCCGCGGCCCGGCCGCGTCTACGCCGAAATCGAGACCGACCTGCCGCGCCCGCGCGACCGGCAATCGGCGGCGTTCGATTTCGCCAAACGGCGCGTGATGGCGGCGCTCGACCGCTCGCTCGATCGCGCGGTCACGACCGACGATCGCGAGACCAGGACCACCGCGGGCGCCGCCCTGTGGTGGTGACGCGCTATCAATGGTGGAGCATGATCTTTATCCGACCTGCCTTCGCCCGCCGAAGCTTCAAGCCAAATGACAAGCCGTGCGAGGGCTTCGCGCAGGCGGGAAACCGGTACCCACCCCGGATCAAGTCCGGGGCAGGCTTTTTCGGGATCATGCCCCAGGCGCCGTACTCAGTCGATCCCCAGCGCCTTGAGCTTGCGGTGGAGCGCGGAGCGCTCCATGCCGACGAACTCGGCAGTGCGCGAGATGTTGCCGCCGAACCGGTTGATCTGTGCGATCAGGTATTCGCGCTCGAACACTTCGCGGGCGTCGCGCAACGGCAGCCCCATCAGGTGCTCGCCGCCGTTGCCGTTCGGCATGCTCGGCACCATCGAGCCGACGTCCTGCGGCAGCATGCTGGCGCTGATGACGGCGTCGGGGTCGCCTCCGGCAAGGATCATCAGCCGCTCGACGTTGTTGCGCAACTGGCGCACGTTGCCAGGCCAGTCGTGCGATTGCAGCACCGCGATCGCATCCTCGCCGATCTTGCGCTTCGGCAAGCCGGTCTGTTGGGAAATCTGATCGACGAAATAGAACACCAGATCCGGGATGTCCTCCCGGCGCTCGGTGAGCGGCGGGACGCGGATCGGCACCACCGACAGGCGGTGATAGAGGTCCTCGCGGAAGCGGCCGGCAGCCACCTCCGCTTCCAGATTCCGCCCGGTCGAGGAGATGATGCGCACGTCGACGCTCACCTTCGTTGTGCCGCCGACGCGTTGGAACGTCTGGTCGACGAGGACGCGCAGGATCTTGTTCTGGGTTTCGCGCGGCAGATCGCCGATCTCGTCGATGAACAGGGTGCCGCCGTGCGCCTCTTCCAGCGCGCCGACCAGGCGCCCCTGCGAGCCGTTCGACGCCTCCACGCCGAACAACTCGGTTTCCATCCGCTCCGGCGTGATCGCCGCCGCGTTGATCACCACGAACGGCCCGTTGGCGCGGTTGGACATCGTGTGAATCGTGCGGGCGGCAAGTTCCTTGCCGGCGCCGGCGGCGCCGACGATCAGGATGCGGCTGTTGGTGGGCGCGACTTTTTCCAGCGTCTGACGCAGCTGGCCGATGGTCGCGGAATGGCCGACCAGCGTTGTCGGCAAGGGGGTGAGAGCCTTGAGGTCCTTGATTTCGCGCTTGAGCCGGAGGTTTTCCAGCGCGCGGTTGGCAACGAGGACCAGCCGGTCCGCCTTGAACGGCTTCTCGATGAAGTCGTAGGCGCCGAGCTTGATTGCCGAGACCGCGGTTTCGATGTTGCCGTGGCCGGAGATCATCACCACGGGCAGTTCCGGATGCTCCCCCTTCACCGTGCTGAGCAATTGCAGCCCGTCGAGCCGGCTGCCCTGCAGCCAGATGTCGAGAAACACCAGGCTCGGGCGGCGCGTCTTGATCGCCGCGAGCGCGTCGTCACTGTCGCGCGCCGTGCGTGCGCCGTAACCTTCGTCCTGGAGAATACCCGCCACCAATTCGCGAATGTCGCTTTCGTCGTCGACGATGAGAATATCTGGGCCCATGGTCGTCCTACCGCTCGCTCGCGACTTTACGGACTTCCGGCACGGATTCGGCCTTGGCGGCCACATGCGCGGCGGTGAAGCGCAGCCGTGCCCACGCGCCGCGACCGCCGAACATTCCCTTGGGCAGATCGTTGAGTTCGATGCTGCCGCCGTGATCTTCCAGGATGCGCCCGACGATCGCGAGCCCCAGTCCGGTCCCCTTCTCCCGGGTCGTCACATAAGGCTCCAGCAACCGGTTGCGGTTGTCCTTGGGCAGTCCGATCCCGTTGTCGAACACGTCGACGATGATGTCGCCGCCGTCGCGCTTGACCTGCAGCTTGATGCGGCCGCGGTCGAGTTCGCCCGGCGGCACCGCCGCGATCGCTTCGGCCGCGTTCTTGATGATGTTGGTGAGCCCCTGGGATATCAGCCGCCGGTCGAACTCGGCCGACAGCGGGCCTTCGGGCGTTTCCACCTCGATGTCGAGGTCGGCGTGGCCGACCCGCATCAGGAAGACGACCTGCCGCACGGTGTCGGCCACGTCTTCGGCGGCCATGACCGGCTTCGGCATGCGGGCGAAGCGCGAGAACTCGTCGACCATCCGCTTGATGTCTTCGACCTGCCGCACGATCGTGTCGGTGCATTGCTCGAACACCGCCTTGTCCTCGGAGATGGCGGCGCCGTATTTGCGGCGCAGGCGCTCGGCCGAGAGCTGAATCGGCGTCAGCGGATTCTTGATCTCGTGGGCGATGCGTCGCGCGACGTCGGCCCAGGCCGAGGTGCGCTGCGCCGCCACCAGATCGGTGATGTCGTCGAGCGTGATCACGTATCCATGCTGAACCGCCGCCGACTGCTCGGTGGTGACGCGGACCGAGAGGTTGCGGTCCCGCCCGCCGCGGTTGATCATCACCTGGCCCTGGACCAGACGCTGGAAACCGTTGCGGGCTTCGGAAAACAGCGCGCCCAGTTCGGGGACGACCTCGGCGACCGGGCGGCCGAGCGCGTCGGCCTCGATCCGCCCGATCAGCTTCTCGGCCGAGCGGTTGAGGATGCTGATCTTGCCGTCGGCATCGACGCCGATCACGCCGGCGCTGGCGCCCGCCAGCACCGCCTCGGTGAAGCGCCGGCGGCTGTCGATGAGATTGTGCGCGCGCATGAGGTCGTCGCGTTGCGTGCGCAGCTCCTGCGTCATCTTGTTGAAGGTCTCGCCGAGCTGGGCGAGGTCCCCCTCCCCCGGCCGCACCGGCACTTGCACGTAGAGGTTTCCGGTCGAAACCTGGTCGGCGGCGCCGATCAGGCGGCGGATCGGCGCCACCAGGCTCTTGGCGAAGTTGAGCCCGATCCACACGGCCGACAGCAGTACGATCAGCGCGATCACCGTGTACATCAGCGCGAACGCGACCTGCACGCCGAGCCGGCGTTCCTGCAGGCTGGCGTATTCGGCGACGCTCGCCTGCGTCGCCTCGAGTTGTTCGGCGACGCGCGGATCGACCGGACGGGAGACGTAGAGATAGGCGTCGTCGTAGCCGCGCAGCTTGATAACCGCCGCAACGGTTTTCGCCTCGGTCAACAGCGCGACCTGCGGCTCGGATTCGCTCACGTCGGCGAGCGCGCCGGCGGCGGGCGGCAACACGTCGTCGTGACCGGGCCTTGGCTGATCGGTCCGCTCGATGACCGACAGGTCGCTGTGGATCATGATGACGTTGGGCAGATTGCGGTTGCCGGCCTGGATGGTGAAAAATTGCCGGAAGCGCTGGCGGTCCTGATCGAACAGGGGCTTGGCCCGTCCGATGTCGAACGCCATCGCCATGATGTCGCTGCGGATCATCACCGCGTGCTCGCGAAAATAGACTTGCGCGACGGTGAGCGAGTTGGCGATGAGCGCCTGGGTGCGGGAGGAGAACCAGCGGTCGAGCCCGCGATCGAGGGTGATCGACGCGACGATCGCGACCAGGATCGCCGGGACCGCCGCAATCACCGAGAACAGGCCGACGATGCGCACGTGCAGCCGCGCCCCCGCCCGGCCGCGCCGCCGCGCCTGAACGATGATGCCGACTTCGCGCACGATGATCGCGAGCAGAATGAGCACCGTCGCCGCGTTGGCGAGCAGCACCGTCACGACGACTTCGTGCGTCGGCACGATCGGGGTCAGGCCGGTCAGGACGAGGAAGGTCACCGCCGCGGACAGGAGCGCAAGGCCGACGGCGAGCGGCCCGAGCACTCCCGATGCGAGCTTAAGTCCGGATCCCCCGCCGGGCGCGGCGATGTTCGAACCGGCTACTTCATCGACACTCGTCATGGACGCCAATGGACCTGCAAAAATGCGGTTGAGGGCGAACGCCATGACGCTTAGCACCCCCCTAGTCGTGATGCTTTTATACAACAATGTTGCAAAATTGCGACATTTCAGGGGCAGGCCGGCCCCCGAAAACGGCCTATCCGCTCGATCGGATCACCCGGACATCGAGGTCGCGGATCTTCTTGCGCAAGGTGTTGCGGTTGACCCCCAGGAGGTCGGCGGCGCGGATCTGGTTGCCGCGGGTGGCCGCAAGGGCCGCGGAGAGCAGCGGATATTCGACCTCTCGCAGGATGCGATGGTAGAGGCCGGGCGGCGGCAGCGCGTTGTCGAACCCGGCGAAGTAGCGCAGGAGGTAGCGCTCGACCGCACCGGCGAGGTTCTGTTCGGCGTCCGCCTCCTCGCCGGCCGCTGCCACCTGCGGCTGGTTCAGCTCGGTCTCGATGACCGCGGCGTTGATCATTTCCTGCGGGTAAAGGGCGGAAAGCCGGCGCGCCAGGTTTTCGAGTTCGCGCACGTTGCCCGGCCAGCGGTAGCGGCGCATGCGGTCGAGCGCCGCCTGATCGAGCTGCTTGGGCGGGAGCCCTTCGCGCTCCGCCTGGGCGAGGAAATGCCGGATTAGGTCCGGGATGTCCTCGACCCGCTCGCGCAGGGGCGGCAGCCGCAGCGGCACCACGTTGAGCCGGAAGAACAGGTCCTCGCGGAACAGGCCCTGCTGGATGAGCACCCGCAGGTCCTTGTTGGTGGCCGCGATGATGCGCACGTCGGTCTTGATCGGGGTGCGGCCGCCGACCGTGGTGTACTCGCCCTGCTGCAGGACGCGCAGCAATCGGGTCTGCGCCTCCATCGGCATGTCGCCGATTTCGTCGAGGAACAGCGTCCCCCCTTCCGCCTGCTCGAACCGGCCGGGATTGCGCGCGTTCGCCCCGGTGAAGGCGCCCTTCTCGTGGCCGAACAATTCCGACTCGATGAGGTCGCGCGGGATCGCCGCCATGTTGATGGCGACGAACGGGCCGGAGCGGCGCTTGCCGTATTCGTGCAGCGCGCGCGCGACCAGCTCCTTGCCGGTCCCCGACTCGCCGACGATCATCACGGTGAGATCCGTCTGCATCAGCCGCGCCAGCATGCGGTAGATTTCCTGCATCGCCGGCGAGCGCCCGACCAGCGGGATCGAGTCGAAGTCCTCGCTCTTGGGGACGGCGCGCGGGCGCTCCTTCGGCTCGGAGAGCGCGCGGCCGACGATGGCGATCAGCTCCTTGAGATCGAACGGCTTGGGCAAATACTCGTAGGCGCCCCGCTCGGACGCGCGGATCGCGGTCATGAACGTGTTCTGCGCGCTCATGACGATGACCGGCAAATCCGGCCGCAGCTTCTTGATGCGCGGCAAAAGGTCGAACGCGTTCTCGTCGGGCATCACCACGTCGGTGAGGACGAGATCGCCGTCGCCCTGACTCACCCATCGCCACAACGTCGCCGCGTTGCCGGTCGAGCGCACCTCGTAGCCGGCCCGCGACAGCGCCTGGTTCAGCACGGTGCGGATCGCGGCGTCGTCGTCGGCGACCAGAATGTTTCCCGCGGGCATGGGATCCTCTTCAGCTCGCGCCGGCCGGACCGGCGGCGGTGAACATGGGCATCAGCACGCGAAAGACGGTGTGGCGCGGTTGCGACTCGCACTCGACGATGCCGCCGTGATCGCCGATGATCTTGGCGACCAGGGCGAGCCCGAGGCCGCTCCCGCTCGGCTTGGTGGTGACGAACGGGTCGAACAGGTGCGGCATCAAATCCTCGGGAATGCCCGGCCCGTTGTCCTTGACGCAGAACTCGAGCGGCAACGACACCCGCGTCTTGCTGCCCGGCAGCGACAGGCGCACACCCGGGCGGAACGCGGTGGTGAGATGGATCTCGCCGTCGATCGAGCCTTCCCCGATCGCCTCGGCGGCGTTCTTCACCAGATTGAGGAACACCTGCACGAGCTGATCGCGGTTGGCGAGGATCGGCGGCAGCGACGGGTCGTACTCCTCGACGAAGCGGATGTGACGGGCAAAGCCGCTCTGCGCCAGTTTCTTGACGTGGTCGAACACCACGTGAATGTTGACCGGCGCGCGCTCGACCGGACGCTCGTCGGCGAACACCTCCATGCGGTCCACCAGCTTGACGATGCGGTCGGCCTCGTCGCAGATCAGCCGCGTCAGGGTGCGATCGTCGTCCTCCTCGACCGATTGCTCGAGCAGCTGCGCGGCGCCGCGAATGCCCGAGAGCGGGTTTTTGATCTCGTGCGCCAGCATGGCGGCGAGCGCGATCACCGAGCGCGCCGCCCCGCGGTGGGTGAGCTGGCGGTCCATCTTGTCGGCAATGGTGCGCTCGAGCAGCATCACCACCACATCCCCCGGCCGCTCGGCGACCGGCGCGACGTGGAGGTCGACCACCCGTTCCCCGGAATTGCGCGGGGTCGAGAGATCGACGCGATATTCGTTGACCGGCGCGTTGCGGCTGCGCACCTGCTCGATCAGCGCGAGCAGCGGACTGCCGAACGGCACGAGATCGCGCAGCGCGTGGCGGCGCAGCAGCGGCATGGATACTTCGAAGAATGACTCCGCCGCCACATTGGCGTCGACGATCCTGCCGTCCGCGCTCACCATCAGCACCGGATGCGGCAGCGCGTTGAGCACGATATCGGCGGAGGCCGAAGGAAGCATGGCGGCGCGCGCTTCGAGCGGGCTCATGCGGCAAGCCTCGGCGAGAATGCCTCGTAGGCTCGAGCGAGACCCTGCAGGACCGCTGCCGGCTCGGTCGCGGTGAGCACTTGCGCGCGTGCCTGCTTGAGCCGGTCGAGGGAAGCGCGCGCGGTTTGCGCCGCGACGTCGAGCGCCCAGCCGAGGTGCTTGCGCGCGTGGCGCACGCCGATGTCGCGGCCGTAATGGTCGAGCATGTCGCGATAGAGCGCGGTCACGAGTTCGCCCTGGCGTTCGAGACTCGGCGGCGGCTCGCGGCGTCCGCTGGCAAGGAAGCGGGCGAGCGCGCCGGGAAACCACGGCCGGCCCTCGGCGCCGCGGCCCACCATCACGGCGTCGGCGCCCGAGAGCGCCAGGGCCGATTGCGCGTCGGCGTAATCGCGCACGTCGCCATTGACGACGACCGGGACGGACACCGCCTGCTTGACCGCCCGCACCGCGGCCCAGTCGGCCTGGCCGGAATAGAACTGACGGCGCGTGCGGCCGTGCACGGTGACGAGCCGCACGCCCGCCTGCTCTGCCCGCCGCGCCAGTTCCGGCGCGTTGCGCGAGCCGTCGTCCCAACCGAGCCGCATCTTGAGAGTGACGGGCACCGCGACCGCCCCCACGGTCGCGTCGATCAAGCGTAAGGCATGGTCGAGATCGCGCATCAGCGCGGAACCGGAATAGCCCGTCGTCACCCGTTTCGACGGGCAGCCCATATTGATATCGATCACGTTGGCGCCGCCGGCCTCGGCAATCCGTGCCCCCTCGCCCATCCATCGCGCCTCGCAGCCGGCGAGCTGCACAACGTGGATGCCGATGCCGCGCCCCGCGGCGCGCAACACCGCCTCACGCTGGCGGTCGGCGAGCGCCTCCGACGCGGTCATTTCGGAGATCACCAAGCCGGCTCCAAGGGCCGCGGCCTGCCGCCGGAACGGCGCGTCCGTGACCCCCGACATAGGCGCGAGGATGACCCGGTTCGGCAACACGATGCTGCCGATCGCCAGTGGATCGGCACGCCTGAAAGGCGTGAGTTGCGCCGCCATGGCGTTGCACACGAATTAGGCGCCCTTTCGACTGCATAGACTTTAGCCAGTTCTGGCGGCGACGCAAGTGCTGCAATGCAACAATCCCCCGTCGCCGATCGTATTTGCGCTTGGGCGGCAACGGGCTTAAGCGGTGTCCGTTCGGATCCGGGAGGGAAAATGGCGTCGTCCGTCGCTGCCGTGGTGGTTGCTGCCGGCCGCGGCTTGCGGGCTGGCGGGGATATGCCAAAGCAATACCGGCATTTGGCGGGCGAGCCGGTGATCCGGGCGAGCCTGCGCCTGTTCGCCCAGCATCCCGAGGTGGGCATGGTTCAGCCGGTGATCCACCCCGACGACGCCGCACGCTTCGGGGCGGCGGCGGCCGAGCTGAAGCTGCTGGCGCCGGTCTTCGGGGGGGCGACCCGCCAAGCATCGGTCCGCGCCGGGCTCGAGGCGCTGGCGCCGCTGCGGCCCGATCTCGTCCTCATCCACGATGCGGCGCGGCCCTACGCATCGGCCGCGCTGGTCACCCGGGCGATCGCGGCGGTCGAGGCGACCGGTGCCGCGATCCCGGTGATGCCGCTCGCCGACACGGTGAAGTCGGTCGATCGGACCGGCCGGCTCATCGAGGCGACCCTCGACCGGACGGTCCTGCGCACCGTGCAGACGCCCCAGGTTTTCACATTCGGCCCGGTGCTCGACGCCCATCGCCGCGCCGCTGAGAGTGGGCGCGAGGATTTCACCGACGACGCAGCGCTCGCCGAATGGGCCGGCCTCAAGGTCGCGGCGTTCTCCGGCGAGGCCGGCAACGTCAAGCTCACGACCGCCGAGGATGTGGCCCGCGCCGAGCGTGACCATGCGGCGGCACTCGCCGACACCCGCATCGGCAGCGGGTTCGACGTCCATGCGTTTGCGGCCGGCGATCACGTCATGCTCGGCGGCGTGCGGATTCCCCACGACCGCGGACTCACCGGCCATTCGGACGCGGACGTGGCGCTCCACGCCCTCACCGACGCGGTGCTCGGGGCTTTGGCGGACGGCGACATCGGGACCCATTTCCCGCCCACCGACCCGCAGTGGCGCGGTGCCGCGTCCGACCAGTTCCTCGCATTCGCGGTCGAGCGCGTGCGCGCGCGCGGCGGCCGCATCGCCCATCTCGACCTCACCATCGTGTGCGAGGCGCCGCGCATCGGGCCCCATCGCGACGCCATGCGGGCACGGATCGCCGCCATCGCCGGCCTCGAGGTCGACCGCGTCGCCGTCAAGGCCACCACCAGCGAGCGGCTCGGCTTTACCGGCCGCGGCGAAGGCATCGCCGCGATGGCAACGGCGACCGTGCGTCTGCCGTGGAGCGCGGCGTGAGCGACGCGGACATCGCCGCCGCCGCGACGCGCCTGCTCGATGCGGGCCGCGCGCGCGGGCTGAAAATCGCCACGGCGGAATCCTGCACCGGCGGGCTCGTCGCCGGCGCGCTCACCGACATTGCCGGTTCGTCCGACGTGGTGGAGCGCGGCTTCGTCACCTACTCGAACGAGGCGAAGGTGGAAATGCTCGGCGTGCCCGAGGCGACCCTTGCCGCCCATGGCGCGGTGAGCAAGGCGACCGCCGAGGCCATGGC
>DASZJC010000480.1:0-1881 GCA_035948495.1 Xanthobacteraceae bacterium
ATTGCTTCGTCGCCGCAACGGGGCACCCCGCGGCGCTTGCGCCGCGGGGACCCCTCGCGGCTCCTCGCAATGACGATCCGCGTGGGCACGGGCCTTCGGCCCTTAGCCCACCCTACGATCAAATAAACTTGTCAAACAGCGTTGTACCAGCCACCCAGAAGCCCCACCCCGTCGCGCTTCGCGCGGCGACCCTCCCCCGAGGGATTAAGAGGCGCCGAGCGCCGCCGCGATGGCGTCGAGCGCGGCTGAGGCCTTGGAGCCGTCGGGGCCGCCGGCCTGGGCCATGTCCGGACGCCCGCCGCCGCCCTTGCCGCCGAGCGCCGCGGCGCCCGTGCGCGCCAGGTCGACGGCACTGAACTTCGCGGTGAGGTCGGCGGTGACGCCGACGACGAGGCCGGCCTTGCCCTCCTCCGTCACGCCGACAATGGCGACGACGCCCGAGCCGAGCCTCTTCTTCCCTTCATCGGCCAGGCTGCGAAGGTCCTTGAGGTCGATCCCCTCGACGGCACGGGCCAAGAGCTTCACGTCGCCGACCACGCGCACGCCGTCGGCGCCGTCGCTGCGCACGCCGCCGCCCATGGCGAGCTTCTTCTTGGCGTCGGAGAGTTCGCGCTCGAGCCGCCGGCGCTCTTCGAGGAGCGCACCGGCGCGCGCCGCGACCTCGCCGACCGGCGCCTTGAGCTCGGCCGCGACCGCGCGGGCAACGTCGCGCAGCGCGTTGGCGTGCTTGCGCGCGGCGGTTCCGGTGAGCGCCTCGATGCGGCGCACGCCGGCGCCGACCGCCGCCTCCTCGACGATCGACACGAGGCCGATGTCGCCGGTGCGCCGCACGTGGGTGCCGCCGCACAGCTCGACCGACCAGCCCATCGCGTTGCCGCCCTCGCCCATGGCGACGACGCGCACCTCCTCGCCGTATTTCTCGCCGAACAGCGCGCGGGCGCCGGCGGCGATGGCGTCGTCAACCGCCATCAGCCGCGTCTCGACCGGCGCGTTCTGCAGCACCACGTCGTTTGCCAGATCCTCGACCCGCTCGATCTCGGCCGCGCCCATGGGCTTGGGGTGGGAGAAGTCGAAGCGCAGCCGGTCGGCCGCGACCAGCGAGCCCTTCTGCGCCACGTGATCGCCCAGCACCTGGCGCAGCGCCTCGTGCAGCAGGTGGGTGGCGGAATGGTTGCGGCGGATGTCGCTGCGGCGCGCGTGGTCGACGTCGAGGGCGAGCGCAGCGTCGGGCCGCAGCGTGCCCGCTTCGACGACGCCGGAATGGACGAACAGGTCGCCCACCTTCTTCTGGGTGTCGGTGACGCGAAAGCGCGTGCCCTCGCCGGTCATCAGCCCGGTGTCGCCGACCTGCCCGCCGGATTCCCCGTAGAACGGCGTCTGGTTGAGGACGACGGCGCCGCTCTCGCCTTTCTTCAGTTCGGCGACTTCCTCGCCGTCCCTGACCAGTGCCTTGACCACGCCTTCGGCGTTTTCCGTCTCGTAGCCGAGGAACTCGGTCGCCCCGACCTTTTCGCGCAGCGCAAACCACACCGCTTCGGTCGCGGCCTCGCCCGAGCCCGCCCAGGCGGCACGCGCCATCTCGCGCTGGCGCTCCATGGCGTCGGTGAAGGAGGACAGATCGACGCCGATGCCGCGCGGCTTGAGCGCGTCCTGGGTGAGGTCGAGGGGAAAGCCGTAGGTGTCGTAGAGGGTGAACGCGGTCTCGCCGTCGAATATGTCGCCTTGCTTCAGGCCCCGGCTCGCCTCGTCGAGGATGGCAAGGCCGCGCACCAAGGTCTGGCGGAACCGCGTTTCTTCGAGCTTGAGCGTCTCGGTGACGAGCGCCTGCGCGCGCACCAGCTCCGGATAGGCCTGGCCCATCTCGCGCACGAGCGTCGGCAC
>DASZJC010000481.1:0-13422 GCA_035948495.1 Xanthobacteraceae bacterium
CGAGCCGAGCGCGTGCATGCGCGCGACGTTCTCGCGGATGCCGGCGAGCGCCTGGCCGAACGGCGAATAGACGATGCGGCGCACCAGGACGAACAGCAGGAACAGGACGGCGAGCGCATAGAGATAATAGGTGTGGCCGTAGAGGTCGTAGTCGAAGGTGCCGAACAGCGGCGCCACCACCACGCCGGGGATGCCGTCGTAGCCGCCGGTGATCCCGGGAAACAGGTTGCCCAATTCCTGCAGCATGATCGTGGTCGAGAGCGTGAGCACGAGGAGCGCGAGGCCGCGATAGCGCAACAGGATGAAGCCCGACAGGACGCCGGCCACGGCCGCGCAGGCGGCGGCGCACAGGAGGCCGGTGATCGGCTCGGTCCAGTCAAGCCGCGTGATCAGCAATCCGGCCGCGTAGGCGCCGATGCCGAAGAACGCCGCGTGCCCCAAGGTGACGATGCCGGCAAAGCCGAGGATGAGGTCGAGCGAGAGCGCGAACAGGATCATGATCAGCACCTGGCTGCCGAGCATCATGCGGTCGGGGAAGACGAAAAACGCCGCGAGCGCGACGAGCCAGGGCAGGGCTTCGGCGGGGCGCAAGCGGTGGCGCGCGGTGAGGAAGCGGACGGCGCGCTCGCGATCGATGCGCAGGTCGGCGCTCGCCGCCGGCGCCAGGCTATCCGCGGCCATAGAGCCCCGCCGGCTTGATCAGCAGGATCGCGACCGCGACCGCGTAGATGAAGAAGCCGCCCGCGTCCGCATAGAGATATTTGCCGGCGGTGTCGCAGACGCCGAGCACGAGGGCGGCGATCAGCGTCCCCCACAAGCTGCCGGAGCCGCCGGCCGCGACCACCAGCAGAAAGAACACGAGGTAGAGGATGGCGAAGCTCGGGGTGAGCCCGAACAGCTGGATGGCAAGCCCGCCGCCGAGCGCCGCCAGGCCGCTGCCGAGCGCAAACGAAATCCGGAACAGACTGGCGACGTCGATGCCGACCGATTGCGCCATGCGCCGGTTGTCGACGGCGGCGCGGATCTTCGCGCCCATGCTGGTGCGCTCGACGCCGTACCACAGCACGGCGACGAGGACGGCGCCGATCAGGATGATGAACACCCGGTAGGTCGGGAAGCTGCGGAAGCCGAGGCTGATCTCGCCGGTGAGATAATCGGGGACGCGCACGTGCGCCGGCAGCAGGCCGTAGAAATACGTGATCGCGGCGATCGCCATGAAGGTGAGCCCGATGGTCATGAGCACCTGGTCGAGCTCGCTCGCGCCGTAGAGCCCGGCGTAGAGCGTGCGCTCGAAAACGACGCTCACGGCGCCGATCGCGACCGCGGCGATGACGAGGGCGAAGGGAAACGGCACGCCGAAGCTCTGCGTCGCGGTGACCACCAGATAGCCGCCCGCCATGGCGAAGGCGCCGTGCGCCAGGTTGACGAAGCCCATCAGCCCCATGGTGACGGAGAGGCCGACCGAGGCGATGAACAGGAACATGGCGTAGGCCACACCGTCGAACAGGATGCTGATCGCGGTGTTGAGCATGGGGTGATGCGCTTCGTAGGGCGCAATAGCGCAGCGTATTGCGCCGGTTGGCGGCATGCTCGACTTTTTCCCCGGGCGCACCGCAGCACGCAGTGCTGCGGTGCAGACCCGGGGCCCAGGGGCCACATAGAGATCCTGGACCCCGGATCAGCGGCGCACCGTTTCGCTTCGCTTCACGCTGCGCCGCATCCGGGGAACAGACATTGGCGCAATACGGCCTTCGGCCTATTGCGCCCTACGGCACGTTACTGCCCGCAGCGGCTCACTTTCAGCACCTTGCATTCGTCCTTCACGTCCGGGAACGTGGTCAGCACTTTGACGCCGAGCTTGCCGTCGGGCTTCTTGTAGACCTCCTCCGCATGCTCGTCCTGGATCACGTCGCGGGTCTGCGGATCGATCGCGATATGGCCGCGCGGGCCGCTGGTGGTCCAGCCCTTGAGCGCGTCGACGACCTTGCTGCCGTCGTCGAGATTGCCGTGCAGCGCCTGGACCACATGGAAGATCGCCGCCATCGTGTCCCATCCGGCCGCCGACATGAAGTCGGGGTAGGAATCGGGGCCGTAGGCCGCGTGCCAGTCCTTCACGAAGGCGACGTTCGCCGGGTTGTCGTAGTCGTCGGCATAGTGGCCCATCACGATGAGACCGACGGCGGCGTCGCCCATGCGGGCCAGCTCGTAGTCGGGGATGAGGTCCATGGGGCCGATCAGCTTCACGCCGGCCTCGCGCATCTTGAGTTCGCCGTAGGTCTTCATCACCCCGGCCGCGTGCGCGCCGGACGGCACGAACACGTAGAAGCAGTCGGGATGCTCGTCCTTCACCCGCTGAAAGAACGGCGTGAAGTCCGGCACCTGGGCGGGATTGCCCATGCGCACTTCGTCGACGATCTTGCCGCCGGCCTGTTCGTACGCCGTCTTGAAGGCGAGCACGCTGTCCTGGCCGGGCGGGAAGTCGGTGTAGCCGGCGGCGGCGGTCTTGCAGCCGAGCGTCTTCGCCGCATAGGTGCCCATCGGATAGGCCGGGCTCCACATGCTGAAGGAAAAGCGCACGATGTAGGGCGAGAGGTTTGTGATCCACGCGGTGCCGGCGTTGGCGATGAGCATCGGCACCTTGGCCTGGGTGGCGAGCGGGGCCGCCGCGATCGCCGAGGGCGAGAACAC
The DNA here is from genome assembly GCA_035948495.1 of Xanthobacteraceae bacterium. Lineage (GTDB taxonomy): Bacteria > Pseudomonadota > Alphaproteobacteria > Rhizobiales > Xanthobacteraceae > AP-16. Next base: position 2,689 of record DASZJC010000481.1, read on the forward strand.
GAAGCCGGTGACGAGCTTCACCTTCTCGTTGGTGATCAGCTCGGTGACGACGGTGCGCGCGTTGGCGCCCGACGGCGGGCCCTCGTCGCGTTTGACCAGCTCGATCTTGTGCTCGCCCAGGTCCTTGGCGTGCAGCTTGAGGTAAAGATCGAACGCCTTGTCGATCTGGTTGCCGAGCGCCGCGTTCACGCCGGAATAGGGCAGGACCACGCCGATCTTGATGGTCTCGGCGGACGCGCTTGCGGTAAAGCCGAGCGCGAGCGCCGCGGCGCCGAGTGCCGCCAGTGCCTTCATGACGTTCTCCCTGGAATGCGTTTCCTCTGGCCTTTTGCGGCGCCCGCGCGTCATCGAACGCGCGGAAGCGCTTGTCGCCGAGTATAAATTGCGACGGCGCCAACGCAACGCGGGCAATGTCGCAGCGATATTCCGGTGGCGGCGGCCGCGGGATCGCCTATATGGGGCGTCATGAGCGACCATCCGCCTCCCGAACGGCCGAAATCCGAGCCGGAGATCATTCCGCCGGGCGAGCCCGGGCCGTCGCCGCGCGGCGCAAGCTGGGTGTGGCTCTCGTCCGGCGCCGGGCGCGGCCGCACGGTTCGTTTCGACGCGCGCGGACCGCTCGCGGTTCTCGTGGCGCTGCTGATGCTCGGGGTCGGCGCCGCCGTGGTGCTGGCGCTCCTGCTCGGCCTCGTGCTGCTGTGGATTCCCGTGACGCTCGCGCTTGCGGTCGCGATCCTGTGGTCGATGCTGTTCCGCGGGCGCCGGTAGGGCGCATTAGGCCGGAGGCCGTAATGCGGCGTCGGCAGAAATCGGCGCTACAACAAATAACGACGTCATCCTGAGGGCGAGCCGCGTCAGCGGCGAGCGTCTCGAAGGATGGAAGCAAACGCGGAGTCTGCTGCCATCCCCGGATCAAGTCCGGGGCAGGCTCTTCGAGACGCGCCCTTCGGGCGCTCCTCAGGATGACGGCGGAGGGGCGGCGGCGCCCTACGCGCCGTGCAGCAGCGACTTCGCCAGCATCACGTGGATGCCCTTCGAGCCGTTGACGGTCTGGGTGACGCGCAGGTCGGCGGCAAGGCTGCACAGCGTGTAGGCGTCCTCGCTCGACAGATTGGTGCGCTCGCGGATCAGGCGGATCATGTCGCGCAGCGCCATCACGGCGCATTGGTCGAGGTCCGGGTCCATCCCCATGGTGATGTAGTGGCTCGGCGTCTCGGCGCGCGGATAGGTGAACGAGAGATCCTCGCGCACGATCAGCTCGAACGTGCCCTGCAGCGCCGTCTCGATCGCGGTGACGCAGACCTCGCCATCGCCCTGTACGCCGTGGCCGTCGCCGCAGGAGAACAGGGCGCCGTCGACGAAGACCGGCAGGTAGAGCGTCGCGCCGGCGACCAGCTCCTTGTTGTCGAGATTGCCGCCGTGGGCGCGCGGCACGATCGAGGTGATGCGGCCCCATGATTTCGGCGGCGCTACCGCCATGATGCCGTAGAACGGCGCGAGCGGCAGCTCCAGGCCCCACGGCAGCTTGCCGACCTTGCGCTCGAGGTCGAGCGGAATGTTGAGCAGACGGGGCTCGGGAAAATCGTCCGGCAAGGTGCCGGCGAGCGGGCGGATCAGATTGAAGCCCCAGTCCTGGCGCAGCTTGACGTCGAGGATGCGCACTTCCAGCACCGCGCCGCGCTTGGCACCTTCGACCGCCACCGGACCGGTGAGGATGTGGGGCCCGAGCGGATAGCCGGGATTGGCGGCGTGAATCTCCTTGAGCTCGGGCGGCACGTGAAAGCCCGAGGTCGGATAGAAGCCGGGGGCGCCCGACACGGTGTCGATGGTGACACTGTCGCCGCTCTTGACGTTGAGCACGGGCGCGCGCGTCGCGTCGAAATAGCCCCAGTGACAATTGTGCACACTGGCCGCGAGATGATGATGGGTCATGGGACGTGTGGTCGGTTGAGGCGAGGGCAGACGGAGCCGGCGGGCGCCGGACCCGCAATCTACGCCAGAACGGCGCCGCGCGGGCGCTCAGTCTTTGGGCAGCGAAAAGCAAGAAATGGGCAGGGAACGGAGCACGGCTTCAGGGTTCCCCTCCCCCGCGAGCCGAGCGAGCGCGGGGAGGGATAACCCCCCACCCCTGACCCCTCCCCGCCATTCGCTGAGCGAATGGGGGAGGGGAACCCCACGCCTGTGCCGCTGATCACAACGCCTGTGCCGCTGGCCACAACGGCCGTACCGCCGATCACAGTTGGCACTCCCCTTGCACCGGCTGGGGCGCCGGGTCGCAGCGGAGGCATTTCGCATGGCGATCGCAATCGGAAAGCTCCTGCGGGCCGCGGGCCTCGGCCTCATGCTGGGCGCGGCGCTCGCGGGCCCGGCCCGGGCCGAGTCGGTGCTGCGCGTGGCGATGACCGCCGGCGATATCCCCGACTGGACCGGCCAGCCCGACCAGGGATTCGAGGGCTTCCGCTTCGTCGGCTGGTCGCTGCACGACTCGCTGATCAACTGGGATTTGTCGCGCAGCGACCGCGAGGCGACGCTGCGGCCCGGCCTGGCGACCAAGTGGTACGTCGACCCGAGCGACAAGACGAAATGGATCTTCGAGCTGCGCCAGGGCGTCAAATTCCATGACGGCTGCCCGTGGAACGCGGACACGGCGGTGTGGAACATCGAGCGCCTGACCGACGACAAGGCGCCGCAGTTCAACGCGCTGCACTTCGCCCGCCAGCGCGCACGCTCGAACACCATCGTGAAGGCGGAGAAGATCGACGACTACAAGATCGCTATCCGCACCAAGGCGCCGGACTCCATGTTCTATTACAACATGGCCTACTGGATGATGATCTCGAAGTGCGCCGTCGAGGCCGCCAATTACGATTACAAGGTCTACGCCAAGGCACCGGCCGGCACCGGCCCCTACAAGTTCGACAAGGTGGTGCCGCGCGAGCGGCTCGAGCTGGTGAAGAACCCGGATTATTGGGATCAGGCGCGCGTTCCCAAGCACGATCGGCTGGTGCTGATCCCGATGCCGGAAGCGACCACCCGAGCGGCCGCGCTGCTCTCGGGCCAAGTCGATTTCATCGAGGCGCCGTCGCCCGACACCATCCCGCGCCTGCGCGAGGCCGGCATGACCATCGTGACGCTGCAATATCCCCACAACTGGACCTATCAGCTCAACTTCGTGAAGGGTCCGTTCAAGGACGTGCGCGTGCGCCAGGCCGCCAACTACGCGATCAACCGCGCCGAGATGGTCGACATGCTGGGCGGCGTCGCGATGGAATGCTCCGGCGTCTTCACTCCGTCGCAGGCGTTCTACGGCCATCCGAAGAAATACACCTACGACCCCAAGAAGGCGGAGGCGCTGCTCAAGGAGGCCGGCTGCTATCCGTGCGGAATCACCATCGGCATATCGACCTCCGGCTCCGGGCAGATGCAGCCGCTGCCGATGAACGAGCTGGCCAAGGCGCAGCTCGAGGGCGCGGGCTTCAAGGTCAAGCTCGAAGTGATGGACTGGAACACGCTCTTGGAATCGTTCTTCCGCGGCTGGGAGAAGCTGCCCAACGTGGACGCGATCAACGTGAGCCTGCAGGTCGGCGATCCCATGTCCGGCTTCTTCAAGCATTTCACCACGGCGAACCGCGGCCCGGTCGGCCTGAACTGGGGCTGGTACGAGAACAAGGAAGTCGACCGCCTGGCGGAACAGGCGCAGGCCACGTTCGACGAGGCGGCGCGCACCAAGATACTGCAGCGCATGCACGAGATCGTGGTCGAGGACGCCGGCCGCGTCTTCATCGTGCACGACCTCAACCCGCGCGCGCTCTCCCCGCGCGTGAAGGGCTTCGTGCAGGCGCAAAGCTGGTTCCAGGACCTCACGCCCATCACGGTCGCCGGTCCGACGAATTGATCGCAACGCAAACGGTGCATCGATGACGCTTCGACTTCTGAAAGTCGTGTTGCGAGAATCAGACTCGTCATGCCCCGCGAAAGCGGGGCATCCAGTAAACACCGGCCTCACAGTTCCATTGACAGGTCGGTGGTTACTGGATCGCCCGCTTTCGCGGGCGATGACGAGGTTCGTAGGGTGGGCTAAGCGGCCGCAGGCCGCGTGCCCACCCGTTCTTTTAGAAGGCCGTTGCTACGCGTGGGCACGGCGGCTTCGCCGCCTTTGCCCACCCTACGGCCTCGCGGCGGCGCTCGCGCTCGCCGCCGCCACGCTGGCGCTGCCGGCGAAAGCTGAAACGGTGCTGCGCGTCGCCATGACGGCGGGCGACATTCCCGACTGGACCGGCCAGCCGGACCAGGGCTTCGAGGGCTATCGTTTCGTCGGCTGGTCGCTCTACGACGCGCTGATCAACTGGGACCTGTCGCGCTCCGACGTCGAGGCCGGACTGACGCCGGGCCTCGCGGTCAAATGGGGCATCGATCCGGCCGACAACAGGCGCTGGGTCTTCGAGCTGCGCAAGGGCGTGACGTTTCACGACGGCTGCGCTCTCGATGCCGACCTCGTGGTGTGGAACATCGAGCGGCTGATCGACGACAAGACGCCCGGCTTCAACCCGGTGCAGTACGCGCGCCACCGCTCGCGCTCGATCAACGTGGAGCGCGCCGAGAAGATCGACGCCGGCACGGTCGCGATCTACACCAAGACGCCGGACTCGTTCCTGCCGTACAACGTCAGCGTCTGGTACATGATCTCGAAGTGCGCGGTTGAGAAGGCCAACTACGACAACGCCGCCTATGCGCGCGCCCCCGCCGGCACCGGCCCCTACAAGTTCGACCGGTTGGTGCCGCACGAGCGCCTCGAACTGGTGAAGAACCCGGACTACTGGAACCCCAAGCGCGTGCCGCGCCACGACCGGCTGGTGCTCATTCCCATGCCGGAGGCGACCACACGCGCGGCGGCGCTGATCGCCGGCCAGGTCGATTTCGTCGAGGCGCCGTCGCCCGACACGATCCCGCGGCTCAAGAGCGCGGGCATGCGGGTGATCACGCTGCCCTATCCGCACAACTGGCACTATCAGCTCAATTTCGTCGAACCGCCGTTCAACGACGTGCGCGTGCGGCGCGCCGCCAACCACGCGATCAACCGCGCCGAGATGGTCGAGATGCTCGGCGGGATCGCCCAGGAAGGCTACGCAACCTATCCGCCCAACGCGAAACTCTACGGCAACCCGGTCAAATACGAATACGACCCGGCCAAGGCGACGGCGCTGCTCAAGGAGGCGGGCTGCTACCCCTGCCCGGTGACCTTCGCGATCTCGACCTCCGGCTCGGGCCAGATGCAGCCGCTGCCGATGAACGAGCTGGTGAAGGCGCAGCTCGAGGCGGCGGGCTTCAAGGTCAAGCTCGACGTGATGGACTGGAACACGCTGCTCGACGTCAGCTTCAAGGGCCGCGAGAAATATCCGCAATACAACGGCATCAACATCAGCCGCGCGACGCAAGATCCGCCCAACGGCCTGCTGCGCTTCGTGATGAAGCAGCAGTGGTCCCCCAACGGCGGCAATTGGGGCTGGTACTTCAATCAGGAAATCGAGGACCTGGTGGCCGAGGCGATGCGCACGTTCGACGACGAGGTGCGCGACATCCTGATGACCAAGGTGCACGAGATCGCCAGCCGCGAGGCCATCATGCTGTTCGTGACGCACGACCTCAATCCGCGCGCGCTCTCCCCGCGCGTGCAGGGGTTCGTGCAGGCGCAAAGCTGGTTCCAGGACCTCACGCCGATCACGATCGCGGAGCCGGCGAAGTGAGGGATATGATGAACCGTCATCCTGAAGAGCATAGGCGGCCCACGGCCGCCGTTCTTGACGTAAAGAACGCCGACGCGAAGCGTCGGCTATGGCGCTTGCACGCGGCCGTCTCGAAGGATGGCCACAAGCACGGAGCTTGCTTCCATCTTTCGAGACGCTCGGCGCTTCGCGCCGAGCTCCTCAAGATGACGGCTGAGTTTTAGATCGAGCGAAGCATGTGGGCCTATGCGGGGCGGCGAATCCTCTACGCGATCCCGATCGCCATCGGCGTCACGGTCATCTGCTTCGGCCTGGTGTTCCTCGCGCCGGGCGACCCGATGGTGAACCTGCTGCCGCCCGACGCTTCGCCGGCCGACGTCGCCTACCTGCGCAAGCTCTACGGCTTCGACCAGCCGATCCCGATCCAATACGCCAAGTGGCTCGTCCGCGCGGTCACCGGCGACCTCGGCACCTCGCTGCAGACCGGCCGACCGGTGATCAGCGAGGTCGGCCGCGCGCTCTCCAATACCATCGTGATCTCGCTCGGCGCCGTGCTGCTCGCGTTCTCGCTCGCCTTCGTGCTCGGCACGCTCGCCGGCTATTACGCCGGCCGGCCCGCCGACCGCGCGCTCACGGCGGTGTCGGTCGTCGGGGTGAGCGTGCCGAACTACTGGCTCGGCATGGTGCTGATCATCGTGTTCTCGGTCCAGCTCGGCTGGCTGCCGGCGACCGGCATGGGCTCGGCCGGCTCCGACACGTTCAGCCTGTTCAACTGGGAACAGGCGAAATACGCGATCCTGCCGGTGGTGACGCTCTCCATGGTGCCGCTCGGCATCATCATGCGCAACACGCGCGCGGCGATCGCCGAGGTGCTGGCGAACGATTTCGTCGAGACCTTGCGCGCCAAAGGGCTGGGCGAGACGATGGTGATCCGCCACGCGGTGCGCAATGCGTTCCCGCAGGTGCTCGCCGTCATGGGCCTGCAGTTCGGTTATCTGGTGGGCGGCTCGATCCTGATCGAGACCATCTTCACCTGGCCGGGCACCGGCTTCCTGCTGAGCAAGGCGATCCTGACGCGCGACATTCCCGTGCTGCAAGGCTCGATCCTGGTTCTCGCCATGTGCTTCGTCGCCACCAACCTCGCGGTCGATTTGCTGCAGACCGCGATCGACCCGCGCATCAGGCGCGCCTAGACCGGACGATGGCCCAATGACGGACGCCACGCTCAGCCCCGCCTTTGCCGCGCCGCCGGCGACGCGAGTGCGCGGCTATTGGGGCACGGTCGGCAACCGCCTGCGCTACGACACCGTCACTTTATTTTTTCTGGCCGTCGTCGTGCTGATCGCGCTTGCCGCGATCCTGGCGCCGCTGATCGCGCCGTTCGATCCCAACAAGACCAGCATGGCGTTCCGGCTCAAGCCGATCGGCTTTCGCGACTTCCGGCTCGGCACCGACGAGCTCGGCCGCGACATGCTCTCGCGCCTGATCTGGGGCGGCCGCATGTCGCTGTTGATGGGGCTCGTGCCGGTCGTCCTCGCCACCGCGATCGGCGGCACCTTCGGGGTGGTCGCGGGCTTCGTCGGCGGCAAGCTGAACATGCTGATCATGCGGACGATGGACATTTTCTACGCCTTCCCGTCGGTGCTCCTCGCCATCGCGGTCTCCGGCATGATGGGCGGCGGCATGGTCAACGGGCTGATCGCGCTCACCCTGGTGTTCATCCCGCCGCTCTGCCGCATCGCCGAGACCGCGACCACCCAGGTGCGCCATCTCGATTTCGTCGAAGCCGCGCGGGCGAGCGGCGCCTCCGACCGCTCCATCATCCAGCACCACGTCGTCGGCAACGTGCTGGCGCCGGTGCTGATCTACGCGTCGAGCCTGATCTCGGTGTCGGTGCTGCTCTCGGCGGGCCTTTCGTTCCTCGGCCTCGGGGTCGAGCCGCCGACGCCCGACTGGGGCCTGATGCTCTCGACCTTGCGGCAGGCGATCTACGTCCAGCCGCTGGTGTGCGCGCTGCCGGGCGCGGCGATCTTCATCACCTCGCTGTCGCTCAACCTGGTGAGCGACGGGCTGCGCCACGCGATGGACGTGCGGATATGAAAGAGTCCGTAGGGCGCAATAGCGAAGCGTATTGCGCCGCTCGCGGTCAGCCGGCGCATTACGGCCTTCGGCCTAATGCGCCCTACACGGCGGTGACGCGCGCATGAGTCACTGGGACCTCATGACGGCGCACGCGCCGGCCGCCCGGCCGAAGCTCGGCGCCGTGCCGCCCGGGGATCCGCGCGACCGCGGCGGCAAGGCGCAGCCCATGCTGATCGCGACCGGGCTCACCAAATATTTCGCCATCCGCGGCGGCGTGCTCAACCGGGCGGTCGCCCGGGTGCGGGCGGTCGACGACGTGAGCTTCTGCGTGCTCAAGGGCGAGACGCTCGGCATCGTCGGCGAATCCGGCTGCGGCAAGTCGACCCTCGCGCGCCTGCTGATGCACCTCATCGAGAGGGATTCCGGCGAGCTGATCTTCGACGGCGAAGGCGTCGGCGAGAGCGGCGGCCTGTCGCTGCGCGAGCTGCGCCGCAACATGCAGATGGTGTTCCAGGACAGCTATTCCTCGCTCAATCCGCGGCTGCCGGTGCAGGATTCGATCGCCTACGGGCCGCGCGTGCACGGCATGCCGCGGGGAGAGGCGCGCGCGGTCGCCCGCGAGCTGCTCGACAAGGTCGGGCTCAACCCGGACCTGTTCGGCGCGCGCTATCCGCACGAGCTGTCGGGCGGGCAAAAGCAGCGCATCAACGTGGCGCGCGCGCTTGCGCTGCATCCGCGCATGCTGATCCTCGACGAGGCGGTGTCGGCGCTCGACAAGTCGGTGGAGGCGCAGGTGCTCAACCTGCTGCGCCAGCTCAAGCGGCACTTCAATCTCACCTATATTTTCATCTCCCACGACCTCAACGTGGTGCAATACATTTCCGACCGCGTGCTGGTGATGTATCTCGGCCAGATCGTCGAGATCGGCCCGGTGGAAGAGATCTACCGGCGACCGCGCCATCCCTATACGCGGGCGCTGCTCGATTCGCGCCTGACGATGAATCCCGACGAGCGGATCGCCGATCCGCCGATCACCGGCGACCCGCCGAACCCGATCGACCCGCCGTCGGGATGCCGCTTCCGCACGCGCTGCGCCTTCGCCGAAGCGGTGTGCGCCGCCCGCGCGCCGGCGCTCGCCGCGTGGACCGATCGCGACACGCACGTCGGCGCCTGCCACATGGAGGACGCCGCGTCCGGCCACAGCCGCGCCGGCCGCTCGCCGTTCGCGACAAAAGACGCGGCGGACGCGACCATGGGGGCCGCATGAGCGCGAGCCACGAGACCGCGCGGCCGCTGGTGGAGGTCGCGGACCTGCGGGTGAAGTTCGTCAGCCGCGAGGCGACGGTCCAGGCGGTCAACGGCGTCTCCTTCGCCATGAACCCGGGCGAGGTGCTGTGCATCATCGGGGAGTCGGGGTCGGGCAAATCGGTAACCCTGCGCGCGCTCATCCGGCTGCTGCCGCGCCGGCGCGCCGTGATCTCCGGCCGCATGCGGGTCGGCGCCCACGACATCATGGCGCTCTCCGAGCGCCAGCTCACGGACATCCGCGGCTCGCAAATTTCGATGATCTTCCAGGAGCCGATGACGGCGCTCGACCCCGTCTACACCATCGGCGAGCAGATCGCCGAGACGGTGATGCGGCACGAAGGCTGCTCGCGCGCGGCGGCGCTCGACCGCGCGCTCGATCTCCTGCAGCGGGTCAAGGTCCCCTCGCCGGAACGGCGGCTCAAGGCCTATCCGCACGAGCTGTCGGGGGGCCTGCGCCAGCGCGCGATGATCGCGGTGGCGCTCTCGTGCCGGCCGGCCCTGCTGCTCGCCGACGAGCCGACCACCGCGCTCGACGCCACCGTGCAGATCCAGGTGCTCATCCTGCTGCGCGAGCTGCAGAAGGAGTTCGGCACCGGCGTGATCTTCGTCACCCACGACCTCGGCGTCGCCGCCCAGGTCGCCGACACCATCGCGGTGATGTATGCGGGGCGCATCGTCGAATACGGCAGCGCGCGCGACGTGCTGCTGCGGCCGCGCCATCCCTATACGATCGGCATGCTGGCCTCGACGGTGCACGGCGGCATGCGCGATATGGAGATCGAGGCGATCCCGGGCAGCCCGCCGGACCTGCGGCACCTGCCGCCCGGGTGCAGCTTCGCGCCGCGCTGCCGGCATATGGTGGCGCCGTGCACGGCGGCGGTGCCGCCGTCGGTCGCGCTGGCGCCGGGCCACGTCGCCGCCTGCATCAGGGCCGGCGAGCTGGCGCCGGCGGGCCCGCACGCCACGGGCGGAGCCCCGATCGGCCGGCCGCAGGCGGCGCTCGCGTGAGTTCCAGAGCGGATGACTTTTCTTCCAATCGTCATCCCGCTCTGCTTATTGTTGGATCATGCCAGGGTTTTTCATCGGAGGAGGGACGCATGCACAAGATCGAGATGCCCCAGTGGGCGACGGACGTCGCGCTCGACCGGCGCGGCAAGGCGCACATCTACGCCGACCTCGACCCGCGCAAGACCGCGCTGATCGTGGTCGACCTGCAGAACGGCTTCATGGACGAGGAGGTGGCGATCGCCTACGTGCCGACCGCGGTCGAGATCGTCCCCAACGTCAACCGCCTGGCGGCGGCGGTGCGGCGCGCCGGCGGCAAGGTGGTCTGGATCAAGATGACGTTCGACGAGACCACCGTCGCGTCATGGTCGGAGTATTTCGCCATGCTCACGCCGACGAAGCGCGCCCGCGCGCTCGCCAACATGGCGCCCGGCGCGCGCGGGCATGAGCTTTATCCGACGCTCGACGTGAAGCCCGAGGACGAGATCGTCGACAAGCATCGCTTCAGTGCGTTCGTGCAGGGCTCCTCCGACCTGCCGGAACGGCTGCGCGCGCAAGGCTATGACACGGTGCTGATCACCGGCACGGTGACCAACGTGTGCTGCGAGTCCTCGGC
>DASZJC010000482.1:0-2689 GCA_035948495.1 Xanthobacteraceae bacterium
GCTTGGCGTCGCGGTCTTGCACTCCCGGTCCTGATGATCAGCGCCGTGGTGTTCGGTCTCATCGACAGGAAACCCAGCATCCGCCAGCTCTACCCGATCGCCGAGCTGGGCAAGCCGAAGGACGAACCCACCAGAGCGCCGGAGTTCTTGCGCCTATTGGTCGCGCCGGAGCAGGCGCGGATCCCAGGCGAGGCCTTGGATTTCCGCGATGAGATCATGGCGCAGATCTACGACCGGGGCGACCCGAGCCCGAAACGCGTGCTGACGTTCAACATCGAGGTGAGCGACGAAGGCACGACCTCCGGCCCGTCGTTTTACGAGCGGCGCACCATCACGAATTGGCGCCGCATCGGACAGATAACGTTCGATGAGGCGGTCGTTTCATACAACGGCGACTACGTCAGCCATTTCAGTCATCCGACCTGGCGCGACGACCAGAACGATCCCGCGACGGCGACGCGCGTCAACGAGCGCAAGGTGCGCTAAAGCAGGATGACTTTTCTTCGAATCGTCATCCCACTTTGGCCTATTGTTTGGAGCATGATTTTTTCCGAAGACCGGTACCCACCCCGGATCAAGTCCGGGGCAGGCTTTTTCGGAATCATGCTCTGGCTGCCGGCCGGCAAGTCGAGCAGGCGGTCCGCTCACGTGCCAATGGAAATTCTTGGTCCTGTTCCCGCCGGATGTCAGCGGGCGAACAGGCGCTCGACCGCGGCGGCGATGCGGAACAGGCGGTGGTCGTGGCCGTTGCGGACGACCAGCATGAGGCCGACCGGCAGCTCGCCCGCGCGCGGCAGCGGCAGCGAAATGGCGCACTGATCGAAGAAATTGATGATCGCGGTGTTGCGCAGCAGCAGCATGTTCTTGGCCGCGAACGTCTCGCGGGTGGCCACCTCGGCGATCAGCGGAGCGACGATCGGCGTCGTCGGCAGCACCAGGCCGTCGAGATCGGCGATGCGCGCGTCCATGGCGCGCACCAGCTCTGCGCGCTCGCGCGCCATCGCCACGTAATCGGCGGCGGAGAGCGCGCTGCCGCGCTCGATGCGGGCACGCACGTTGGGATCGTAGTCGGCGCCGTGGGCGGCGAGGCGCTCGCGGTGGATCGAATAGGCCTCGGCGGGCGCGAACCCGCTCTTGGCGTTGATGCGCAGCATGGCAGCGAGGAAATCATCGATCGGCTCCTCGGACAGGCGCACGCCGGAGCGCGCGAGCGTCTGGCGCGCCGCCGCGAAGCGCGCCGCCACGGTCGCGTCGAAATCGGTAAGCGGCAGCCCCTGGGGAATGCCGAGCCGCAGCCCGGAGAGCGGCGCCGGCTCAAGGGGCCGCGGCTCGTCGCCCGTCATCACGGCGTCGGCGCGCGCGCAGTCGGCGACGGTCCGCGCCAGGGGGCCGATCGAATCGAGGGTGAACGACAGCGGGAACGCGCCCTCGGTCGGCACTCGCTGCCGGCTCGGCTTGAAGCCGACGATGCCGCACAGCGCGGCGGGAATGCGGGTCGAGCCGCCGGTGTCGGTGCCGATCGCGATCTCGCACATGTCGTCGGCGGCCGCGACCGCCGCGCCCGAGGAGGAGCCGCCGGGCACCCGCGCGCGGTCGGCCGGATTGCCGGGCGTGCCGTAATGCGGGTTCAACCCGATGCCGGAGAAGGCGAACTCACTCATGTTGGTCTTGGCGACGATGACGGCGCCGGCCGCGCGCAATCGGCGTACCACCGGCGCATCGGCGGCCGCGGGCGGGGCGTGCGCGAGGATTTTCGATCCCGCCCGCGTGGGCTCGCCGGCGAAGTCGAACAAATCCTTGATGCTGACGATGGCGCCGTCGAGGGCGCCGAGAGTCATGCCGGCGCGCGCGCGCGCGTCGGCCGCGTCCGCTTCGAGCCGGGCGGTGGTCTCATAGACCGTGAGGCAGGCGCGCGCCCCCTCCCCCTTCGGGTCGGCGATCCGCGCCAGGACTTGCTCGAGACGATCACGGATGAGACGGGCGGGCATGGCGACACCGGGTGGAGGGGATGAGCCGATCGGGTTGGATACGGGATTGCCCGCGGCACTGACAAGCCCGCATTGCATCCCTGCCCGGATGGCGATGGACCATGCCGATCAAGCGCGACCATATGGGGAGAATCGGATGAACCCCGGCATGGAGCGTCGGATCTTTGTGCAAGCGGCGGGCCTCGCGGCGCTCGCAGCCGCGGTCGAGCCGGGCGAAGATGGAGATCGCGGCTGATACGGTCTTGCGGATCGCAACGGCCTTGACGGCACGCCGGTCGACGGCGAGGCTCGCATGTGGGGGCGCTCCGGAGGATCGGTCATGCTCCGCTATCTGCTGCTGTTGATCGTCGTCGTCGCGCTGGTGAGCTGCAGCAAGCCGCCTCCCGGACCGCAGGGGCCGCAAGGGCCGCAGGGACAAGTGGGCGCGGCGGGCCCGCAGGGTCCGCAAGGGCCGCCCGGGCCGGCCGGCGCGAAAGGCGACAGCGGCCCGCCCGGCCCGCAGGGGCCGAAGGGCGAAGCCGGGCTGCCCGGGCCGCAAGGCATCCCCGGTCCGCAGGGGGCGGCCGGACCGGCCGGACCGCAAGGCGCCCAGGGTGCGAAGGGCGACAAGGGCGAGCCCGGCGCCGCGGTGCGCCGCGTCGATTGCGCGTCCGACAGCTGCCGCGACGGGTGCGCCGCCGACGAGATCGCCCTCGGGGCGT
>DASZJC010000483.1:0-7203 GCA_035948495.1 Xanthobacteraceae bacterium
CCCGGCTCGTTGCTGATCTTCACGGTCTTGAAGTAGCCAAGCCCCTTCAGCCGCCGCTCGGCGCGGTCGACCAGCACCTTGTTGAAGGCGTCGCCCTCCGCGATGTCGAACTCGCGCCGGATCACGTAGTCGCGCGTGCGCGTATTGCCGCGGATGTTGATGCGCTCGATATAGGCGCGCGGCCCTTCGTCGAGGACGTAGACGAGGTTGATCAGGTGCGCTTCGTAGTTGCGGTCGCCGTGCGGGTGCACCTGCGCAAACGCATAGCCGCGCTTCGACACCTCGATCGCCAGGTCCTCGGTCGTCTTCTCGACCGCCTCGGCGTTGTACTTGTCGCCGGGAAGCGTCTTGAGCCGCGCCCGCAGCGACGCCACATCGACGTCGCGCACGTTCGATTGAATGTCGACCGCGCCGAAATGATAGAGGTCGCCCTCGTCGATGGTGAAGGTGATGACGAATCCGTTCTGGGCGGGGTCGAACTCGGCGACCGCCGCGACGATCCGCACGTCGGCGTAGCCCTGCTTGAGGTAGAACCGGCGCAACAGGTCGCGATCGGCCTCGAGCCGGTCGGAATCGTAGATGTCGGTGTTCTTGAGGAAGCTGAGAATATTCGTCTCGGTCGTCTTGATCACGTCGCGCAGCCGCCAGGACGAGTAGGCGCGATTGCCGACGAAGTTGAGGTCCCTGACCGTCGTCTTCGCGCCGTCCTTGATCTCGAACACCAGGTCGACCCGGTTGTTCGGCAGATCGATGATCTTGGGGTCGACGTGCACGTCGTAGCGCCCGGCCCGCCGGTAGACCTCGACGATACGCTGCACGTCGGCCTGGACCATGGCGCGCGAGAGGGTCCCGCGCGGCTTCGACTGGATTTCGGCGGCGAGCTGCTCGTCCTTGACCCGCTTGTTGCCTTCGAACGCGACCCGGTTGATCACCGGCGCCTCGACCACGGTCACGATCAGCCGGCCGCCCGCCTCCCGGATGCGCACGTCCTGGAACAGTCCCGTGGCGTAGAGGGCCTTGAGGCCTTCGTCGATCTTGGCGGAATCGAGCCGCTCGCCCGGAATAATGCGGAAATAGGACCGCACGGTCTCCGCTTCGACGCGCCGATTGCCCTCGACCACGATCGTGTTCGCGGCCGACTGCGCCACCGCCGGGGTCGCCACAGGTATGATGCCGGCGCCAGAGGCAAGCAAAGCTCCGCCGAGGAGGAGGCAGGCGATGCTCAGCCCTCTATACGCACGTACCCACGGTTTCATGCGGAACGAGCCCTTGTCCCCTACGGTCGCCCCGCCCCTAGGGCCGAAAGTCCAGCCTAGACGCTTGTACAAGCTTTTACCCCCCGTTCAACCGCTGCCCCCCGCGGATCGTCTTTTTCCTCAAAGCGTTGCCCAAATGTCACGCTTTCACGACCAAATCCTGTGAAATACCGTCAACAGCCGCGGAATATCGTTGTAAGTGGCGAAAACCAGCAGCATCAGCACGATGGCAAACCCGATCCGGAAACCGATTTCCTGGGTTCGTTCCGACAACGGCCGCCCGCGCAGCCCCTCCAGCCCGTAGAACAAAAGGTGACCGCCGTCGAGCAGGGGAATCGGGAACAGGTTCAACAACCCGATCGACACCGATATGGCGGCAACCCAGCGGATCAGCACGTCGAAGCCGAGCTTCGCCGCCTCGCTCGACATCAGGGCTATGCCGACCGGACCGCCGAGCTGATCGGCCGACTCGCGGCCGGTGACCATGCGATAGAGGTAGGAGAAGGTTTCGTCGACGATCGACCAGGTTTCCTCGGCTCCGTAGCCGATCGCTTCGATCGGGCCGACCTTCAGGCGATCCCTGGGGCCCTGGATTCCGAGCAGTCCGTAGCGGTGGATCTTGCCGAAATTGTCGGTGACCTCGTTGACCGTCGGAACCGCCTCGAGCGTCAGGCGGCGCCCGTCGCGCTCGACGGCGATCTCGAGTTTCTGCTCGGCGCGCCCCCGCACCACCCGCTGCATGTCGGTGAAGGTCTTGATCGGCTGATCGTCGATGGCGACAACGATATCCCCAGGCCGGAACCCTGCCGCCGCCGCGGCGCTGTCGGGCGTCACGGCGTCGATGCGGGCGACATTGTCGGGCCGCCCGTAAACCGCAAAGACCGCCGCAAAGATAACCACCGCCAGCAGAAAATTGGCGATCGGGCCCGCCGCCACGATGGCGGCGCGCTTGTCGAGCCGTTGGTGGAAGAAGCTTTCGTTGCGCTCGGCGTCGGTCATGGCCGCGACGGTGGTACGGTCCGGTACGCTCGCCACGTTCTCGTCTCCGAAGAACTTCACGTAACCGCCGAGCGGAACCGCGGCGATCTTCCAGCGCGTGCCGTGACGATCGGTGAAGCCGAGGAGTTCGCGTCCGAACCCGATCGAAAATACCAGCACCCGCACGCCGCACCAGCGGGCGATCAGAAAATGTCCGAGCTCGTGGAAGAACACCACGACGGTCAGCACGAACAGGAACGGGACGACCAGGTAATAGAAGGTCGACAATCCGCCCAAAGCACCGACGCTGCTGAGAAACGCCATACCACCCTTCGTCCCCACGGCCGTTCAGCCGTGATTCCTGTCCCTACAATCCTTTAGGATGCCTTTGCGGCAATTTCTGGCAAGAGGCCTAAGGTTAACAATCTCGTACTATGGTCAACGGCCACGGCCTCCTCGACGCTGGCCGGCTCGCGCATGAGGCCGCGGCCGTACGCCGCCTCCATGGCAGTGGCCACCAGGGCCGGAATGCCCCCGAACGACAAGCGACCGGCGATAAACTCGGCGACGGCAACCTCGTTCGCGGCATTGAGCACCGTGGGGGCGCCGTTGCCCGCCTCCATGGCGCGGCGCGCCAGACCAAGCGCCGGGAAGCGCGCGAGGTCAGGCGGTTCGAAGCTCAGCGTCGCCATCCGGTCGAGGTCGAGCCGGGCCGCCGGGGACTCAATGCGCGCCGGCCAGCCCAGGCAATGGGAAATCGGAATGCGCATGTCCGGCGGCCCGAGCTGGGCGATCAGCGAGCCGTCGCGAAATTCGACCAGCGCATGCACCACCGACTGGGGATGAACCACCACGTCGATCTCGTTGGGTGCCAGGGCAAAGAGGTGATGTGCCTCAATCAGTTCGAGGCCTTTGTTCATCAAGGTCGCGGAATCGATGGTGATCTTCGGGCCCATCGACCAGTTGGGGTGGCGCAGCGCCTGCTCGAGGGTTGCCGTGCGGATCGCCTCCATCGACCAGGTGCGGAACGGGCCGCCAGAGGCGGTGAGCACCACGCGCCGCACGTCCGCCCGCCGCCCGGCGCCGAGCGCCTGGAATACCGCGTTGTGCTCGGAATCGACCGGCAGCACCGTCGCTTTGGTTTCGGCCGCCCGCCGCATGAACAGCGCGCCCGCGCACACCAGGCATTCCTTGTTGGCGAGGGCAACGGTCGAGCCGCGCTCGACCGCCGCCATGGTCGCGCGCAGGCCGGTCGCGCCCGACACTGCCGCCATCACCCAGTCGGCCGGCCGCCGCGCCGCCTCGATCACCGCGTCCTCCCCGGCCGCCGCCTCGATGCCGCTCGCGCCGAGGCCGTCCTTGAGGTCGCGATAGGCTGAGGGCTCGGCGACCGCGGCAAATCGCGCGCCGAGGTCGCGCGCCAGTTTGGCAAGCGCCGCCGCGCTGTTCTTGGCGCTGAGCGCCTCGACCCGATAGCGCTCGCGGTCGCGCCGGATGAGGTCGACGGTACTGGCGCCGACCGATCCGGTGGCGCCGAGAATGGTCACGCTGCGCGGCGCGGGATCGCGACCGGCGGACGCCATGCTGCTCATCGGCTCACCATAGGAGGAAGCCGCCGGCCGCGCCATCGACCCCGCCCCGCATCGCCCCGACGACCGCGGCCGCCGCCGCCGCGGCCACGAAGCCGTCGAGCCGATCCATCAGCCCGCCGTGGCCGGGAATCGCATGGCTTGCGTCCTTGACGCCGAAGCTGCGCTTGAGGGCGGATTCGAACAGGTCGCCGAATTGGGCGGCGACCGAGAGGACGAAACCGAGCGCCGCGATCGCGGCGGGAGGGCCGATCCCGGCAACCGCCGCCACCGCGAGCCCGGCGACGGTGGCGGCAACCGCCCCCGCGACCGCCCCCGACCAGGTCTTGTTCGGGCTGACCGCCGGCCACAGTTTGCGGCCGCCCGCGAGCCGGCCGGCAAAATAAGCGGCGATGTCGGTTGCCCACACGACCGCAAACAGGAACACCATGGCGACGAACCCGAGCCCCGAGTCGGCGCGGATCACGAGCGGCGCGGCCAGCATCGCGCCCGCGTAGAGCGCGCCCAGCGCGATCCACCCCGCGCGCGCCGCGCCCGAGAGCGACCGCGCGGTCGCGACGAGCGCCATCCATTCCCATAAGACTCCGGCGGCCGCGAACAGCCAAAACCCGATGAACCACGCCCCGCCCACGTACGCCGCCGCGATCGCCAGCGGCGCAAGCACCAGGGAGGAGACGACGCGCAGCCACAAGTCGCGGCCGCCGGGCCGCGGCACCGGGGCCATCGGAGCCGGCGCAAGGGCCGGTTCGGCATCGGTCACGACGATCAAGACCCGGTTTCCGCCACCAGCCCACCGAACCGGCGCTCGCGACGGCGGTATTCCGCCAGCGCGTTCTCCAGTGCCGCCCGGTCGAAATCCGGCCAGTAGGTCGGCACGAACACCAGTTCGCTGTAGGCGGCCTGCCAGAGCAGGAAATTCGACAGCCGCTGCTCGCCGCTGGTGCGGATGATCACGTCGGGATCGGGCAGATCCGGGGCATCGAGACGGCTGGCGATGAGTTCGGCGGTCACCGCCTCCGGCGTGATGTCGCCGCGCTTCACGTCCTGGGCGATGGCGCGCATGGCGCGCGCGATCTCCTGGCGGGCGCCGTAGTTGAACGCAACGACGAGGACGAGCCCGCTGTTGTCGCGGGTGAGGTCCTCGGCCTCCTCCAGCAGCCGCCTGATCTCGGGGTCGAGCCCGGCGCGATCGCCGATCACGCGGACCTTCACGTTGCTGCCGTGCAGTTCGGCGAGGTCGTTGCGGATGAACCGGCGCAACAGTCCCATCAGTTCGCGGATTTCGGCCGGCGGCCGCAGCCAGTTTTCCGAGCTGAACGAGAAGATGGTCAGGATGCCGATGCCCAGTTCGCCCGCCGCGCGCACCGTCTTGCGCAGCGCTTCGACGCCGCGCCGATGGCCTTCGCTGCGCGGCAGGCCGCGCGCGGCGGCCCAGCGGCCGTTGCCGTCCATGATGATGGCGACGTGTCGCGGCGCGCCGTAAGCGGCGCTCGGAGCGGTCGTCGGCGCTGCGGCCTGCGACATCGAGTTGGTCGGGCCTCGGCCCTGCTCCCCTCACACCGTGAGAATTTCTTTTTCTTTTGCGGCCAATGCGTGATCGATCTCGGCGATGGCTTGATCGGTTGCCTTCTGGACGTCGCCGTCATGGCGCTTGTGATCGTCCTGGCTGATATTGTGGTCCTTCTCCAGCTTCTTGAGAATATCCATACCGTCGCGCCGCACGTGGCGCACGGCAACGCGCGCGGCCTCCGCGTATTTGTGCGCGACCTTGACCAGCTCCCGGCGCCGCTCCTCGTTGAGCTCCGGGATGCGCAGGCGCAGCACCTGGCCCTCGGTCGAAGGATTGAGCCCGAGGTTGGCCGCGATGATCGCCCGCTCGACCGCGTGCACCATCGACTTGTCCCACACCTGCACGCTGATCATGCGCGCTTCCGGCACGCTCACCGTGGCGAGCTGGTTGAGCGGCATGTGGGTGCCGTAGGCCTCGACCTGCACCGGCTCGAGCAGGCTCGCCGAGGCGCGGCCGGTGCGCAGCCCGCCCAGCTCCTGCCTGAGCACCTGCTGGGCGCCCTGCATGCGCCGTTTGAGTTCGGCAAGATCGTGCATCGCGGTTGCCATGCTAGGCCTCTCAAGCGTCCGGACGTGCGATCGAGGGCAACGCCCGCTTTATTCCTGGAGCATGATCTTTTCCGAAAACCGGTACCCACTCCGGATCAAGTCCGGGGCAGGCTTTTTCGGGATCATGCTCTACCCGACGATGGTCGCGCGCCCTTTGCCGCCGAGCACCGCCGCGACCGCTCCCGGTTCGCGGATCGAGAACACGATGATAGGCATCCGGTTTTCCCGGGCAAGCGCGAAGGCCGTCGCATCCATGACCTTGAGGTCGCGCTCGATCGCCTCCTGATGGGTCAGGCGCTCGAAGCGTCGCGCCTTCGGGTCCTTCATCGGATCGGCGCTGTAGACCCCGTCGACCTTGGTGCCCTTGAGCACCGCCTCGGCGCCGACCTCGCCGGCGCGCAGGACCGCCGCGGTATCGGTGGTGAAGTACGGATTGCCGGTGCCGGCCGCGAGCAATACGATTCGCCCGGCGGCGAGGTGCTTGAGCGTCCGCTGGCGCGAATAGGTCTCGCACACCGCCGGCATGGCAAGCGCCGAGAGGGTGCGGGCGGGCGCCCCGGCCCGCTCGATTGCCGCCTCCAGCACGAGCGCATTCATCACGGTCGCCAGCATGCCCATGGCGTCGCCGGTCGCCCGCGCGACGCCCTGGGCGGACACCTCGACGCCGCGGAACACGTTGCCGCCGCCGTTGACGACGCCGAGGCTGATGCCGAGCGCGCGCGCCGCCACGAGGTCCGCCGCCACGCGATCGACCGCCGGCTGGTGCACGCCGGCGCCGTCCGGACCGGCGAGCGCTTCGCCGCTGATCTTGACGATGACGCGTCGGTAGCGGGGCTCCCCCATGTGCTTGCTCCGTCCGGCCGCGCGCAGCCCCGGTCACCGGCAGCCGCTTAACGCCGGCCGGCAGCCGCCGCCACTTCCGCCGCGAAATCGGATTCCTGCTTATCGATGCCCTCGCCGAGCTCGAAGCGCACGTAGCCCGCGATCTTGATCCCCGCCCCGACCTTGGCTTCCGATTCCTTGAGAAACTGGGCGACGTTCTTGTCCGGCTCGCGGATATACTCCTGATCCAGGAGGCAGACCTCTTTGTAGAAGGTCTTCAAGCCGGACTCGACGATCTTCTCGATGATGTTCGCCGGCTTTCCTTGCGCTTTGAATTTCTCCGCCAGGATATCGCGCTCGCGCGCGACCACCTTCGCATCGAGCCCCGAGGGATCGAGCGCCTGCGGTTTGGCCCACGCGACGTGCTGGGCCAAGAGGCG
>DASZJC010000484.1:0-4270 GCA_035948495.1 Xanthobacteraceae bacterium
TCGCGATAGAGCTTGACCTCCTCGTCGATGACGTCGTGCTCCCCCGGCACGTAGTGCACGTCGAGCCCGGACGTGCCGATGATGCGGTCGGCGTCGTCGAACTGCTGGGGCTTCGACAGGTGGCTGATGTCGCCGGTGTGGATCATGAAGGCGGGCTTGGTCGGCAGCGCCTTCACCTTGGCGATCGCCTCTTCGAGCGTGCTGGCGGCGTTGGGGTTGGCGGGCTTGTCGAAGCCGATGTGGCTGTCGCTGATCTGCAGGAAGGTGAGGCCGCCGGCCCCTTGCGCCTGCGCTTCGCCGATGATGCCGAGCGAGCGCGGCACCCCGCCGCCGATCGTCCACAGGACGCCGGCCCCGGCCCAGGTCATGCACTTGAGCACCTGGCGCCGCGAGGCGCCCTCGTGGTCGTGAATGGTATCGTGATCACTCATGGCGATTCTCTCGGGTTGGCCCAACGCGGGGAGGAGATCGGGCGCGGCGGCCGTTTATTCCCGAGGTCGCCCAGCCGACGTGGACGTCACGGCGCGGGCGGAGCCATCTCGGCGCGGCCGGCGCCGGCGAAACGGGCGCGCGCCGCGAACGGCAGCGGCGGAATGGTGCGGCCGTCGCGGCCGACGGTGCGCACGTCGAGGGTGGCGATGATCTCGTCGCGCAGGAGAACGTCGAAGACGCCCTCGCGCCCGGTGGGCCGGAAGGCGACCTCCTGGCCACGCAGGCGCTTGGAGACGCGCACCACGCGGCCGAGCAGGCTGACGCGGCCGCCCTGCTGGACCCGGCGCACGATGTCGTGCGGTCCGTACGCCCAGGCGTCGCCGGCCAGCTCGTCCGGCGCCGCGCAGGGCTCGCGCTCGGGGACGACCGGCGGTGCCCCCACCGGCGCCGTGCGCTTGTTCTGGCAGATCGCTTCCAGCGCCTTGTAGCCCTCGGCCACCCGCCCGTAGGTCTGCTCCTCGATGTCGTCGAGAAGGTTGTAGAGGATGCGGCACTGCTCGGGGCTGAACGTGTGGTCGAGCATGGATGCAAGGCCGTGCAACCGGCTCGCCGCCCGCTCGTATTTGTCGCGCAGCTGGATCAGCTTGAGCATGTCCTTGAGCTTGTGCTCGATGCTCGATCCGTCCACCGGCAAGTCGCCGCGCCGCTTGGCTTCGCGGATGCGCAGCAGGTCGAGCGCCGCCCTGATCTGCTCGAGGTAGCTCGCCTTGAACACGGCGAAGTCCTCGGCCGACATCGCGTGCACGGGCGGCAGCGCATTGCCGCCGATCCGGCGCGCCAGGGCGCCGGTCTGGCGCAGCGTCTCCGGCTGGGCGAGGTCCCAACGTTCGACCACGCGCAGGTACTCGAACAGATAAAAGCATTTGCCGCAGCAATCGCGCCGCTTGAACGGACGCCGCCAGTGCGCGCATCCGCAGTTCCTGCATGCGTCCGATTCGCTCGACATGGCTTTCGCTTTCAGGGCTTGGTGGCGGGCGATCATTGGCCGGGGCAGCGTCGGATGCGTCCGGCGTCGATCACGCAGAACCGATAGAGTTCGTTCGGCCCGGCCTCGCGGCCTTCGAACAATCTGACCGGGGCGCCGACGGCGGCCTGGGCGCGCTCGCCGGGGACGGCGGCGAACGCCTGATTCGCCGCGGCCAGGAGGTTCGCGATGCCGCCGATCGCGGTAGCTAACAGCAAGGCGGCCGTTATGTGACGGGACATCGGCTTGTCTCCCCAGGGAATGCTGCAGCAAAAAGACCGCAGCGCGCCGCGATTTATTCCCGCGACGATAACAAATAATAATCGATCGAGCGAAACAATCGTGACCGTCATCCTGAGGAAGCCGCGCTTGCGCGCCGGCGTCTCGAAGGATGACGGTGGTGTTTGTTGAACGGGCCGCCCATCGGACCGGATGGGAGAAAAAAAGAGGCCGGCCTCCACTGACGACGGAAGGCCGGCCTGTACCCGAGCCCGCGCCCTGGGGGCAGCAGCGCGCGCCGGGCACGAGGAAGCGATCACAGTGTTGCAAGGACTCGCACGACGCCGTGCAAATTCCCGTGGCGACGCGATTTTTATTTGACCCGTGCGCGGCTCGCCGAGGGGTAAGAAAAACCGCAAGCCGGGGGCAGCCGGCTTGCGGCGGAGGTCACACTGGTTCTCTCGGACGAGAGCAGTTGGCAGAATGTTCTCCCATCTCGGCGCGATCTTCTCCCTTCTCGGTCCGCCGGGACGGGACGGCTCACTCGTTCATGGCCAGAAGTTGCGTTGCGCGCGGAAGATCGCCGCGATCACGCCCTGGTCCTTGACGAGAAAATTCTGGGTGGGCTCCGCGACGGCGGCGTTGACGATCGCATTGCCGGCGAAGGCGCTGTTGAGGTGGTTGAACATGACCTCGACGCCGAGATCCAAGTTCTTGACCGGCGTCCACACGGTGCGCGAACCGACCTGCCAGAAGGCGAAGTCGGGCGAGCAGTTGGCCGGGGTGAACCCGGCCCCCTTGCCGAGATTGGCAAAGCCGGCGCCGGTGCAAATCAGGTTGGTCGCGGCGGCGTCGTAGCTGATCGCCGTGTAGCCGCCGTACAGCGAGGTGCGCACCGCCGGCGTCCAATAGTGCTCGACGCCCGCCGTCGCCGCCCAGGCGGTGGTGAGCTCGAGCGCGCTGCCGTTCGCCGCACTGGTGCCGCCGTAGACGCCGTCGGTCATGAAGCCGAGGCCGATGGTGCCGCCGTTGAAGATCACGA
Source organism: Xanthobacteraceae bacterium (assembly GCA_035948495.1). Taxonomy (GTDB): domain Bacteria; phylum Pseudomonadota; class Alphaproteobacteria; order Rhizobiales; family Xanthobacteraceae; genus AP-16. The sequence goes on from DASZJC010000484.1 coordinate 2,718, forward strand.
AGCTCCCGACCGAGCCGTCGTTGACGAAGCCCAGCGCCCCGACGCCGGCGGCGACCTGGAAGCCGAAGGTGTCGCCGGCGTTCCACGGCAGATTGACGAGCGAACCGATCTGCGCGGCGTAACCCCACTTGGGCGCAGGGCCGCCGTTGGTGATGAGGCCGGGATCGCCGCCGCCGGGCGCCACGTTGCCGGCGGTCCCGTAGTAGAGCCCTTCGGCGTAATGCGCGGCCACCGACGCCGACACCATGCCCCAGGCCTGGTCGAGGCGCAGGTTGAGCACGGGATCCGATATCTTGTAGCCCGCCTGCGCGCTCAGCGGGCCGCCGTTGAAGACGCTCTGCGCGTTGACGCTCCAGTAGCCGATGCCGTTGACGTTGCTGATCGAGCGCGAGCGCGCATACGAGTCCTCGAGCGCGGCCGTGGCGGAGAGGCCGTTGCCGAACTCGTAGGTGTAGGCCACCATCGGCGTGCCATTGCCGGCGGTGCCCTCCGAGCCGATGATGCTCGATTGGAACGAATGGATGCCGAACACGTAGGAATCGAAGTACGACACCGCCTTGCCGAACGTGAACCCGGCCCATTGGATGAACGCGCGGTCGAGATAGGCGGGCGCCGCCGTTCCGGCGCTGATCGGATCGCCCGTCGTCCACTGGATGCCGATGCGCGAGTAGGAGCGCAGGACGCCGTAGTCCGTCATCGTACGGGCGTCGAACGTCATCAATTGCCGCGTTCGCGTCACCAGGTCGTCGGACGTGCGGTCGTAGCCCCACACGTGCTGAAGCGCCCCGTTCGCGGGAGTGACGCCGGGCGAAAACGTTCCGCCCGCGTTGTGATTGATCTCGGCGCGCAGATAGCCGCCGAGCTTGAGGCACGTGTCGGTGCCCGGGACGTAGAAGAATCCCTCGCCGTACAGGCTGCAGACCTTCACGTATTCGACCGCCTTGGCCTTGACCGGGAGATCCGCCGCCTGCGCGACGGACACCGCGATAATCCCCGCCGCCCCGCCGAGGAGAAGCGTTTTCACCGTCTTCATCATCGACCTCCAACCTCTCTGGAGGGGTCCCGTCCCCATGACGCAAGGCGTGACGACCTTTCTGCGAACCGTCATCCCGCCTTGGCTTTTTGCTGGAGCATGATGTTTTCCGGCCTTGCTTCGCCCGCCGAAGCGGGCTTCACGAAGGCGGGAAACCGGTATCCGTCCCCGATCGAGTCCGGGGCAGGCTTTCGGGATCATGCCGCAAACGCCGTCGGAAGTTTCCCCGCGGTCTCGGCAAGCCCCCGCTCGCCCGAGCCGAGCGCAACGATGCGCGGCCGCCGCGGCATTTTCCAATCACGAAGTTGCGTTTGTTTGGTCTATATTCACGCGCTGTCGTGAAACAGAATTGAGCAAAAAACGGGAATATTTTTGTTTGATCTGAGAGGCGGGCGATTCAAGCACGGCGCCGTTCACAAGAAACCGGGGTGGGGAAAAATTCCCGTCTTTTTCGCAATTCAGGCATGCCGTTATGCATGCCGGATCGGCAAAATCGGCGGGTTTGTTCGACCAACAGGCG
>DASZJC010000485.1:0-4209 GCA_035948495.1 Xanthobacteraceae bacterium
CATCACGGCGCCGCCGGCGACGTCGATGCCGGTCACGCTGTCGAGCATCACGTGCGCGTTCTTCTGCCGGCGCAGGATGCCGCGGATCGGCGCCGCGATGTCGGCGGGAGACAGGCCCGCCGTCGCCACCTGATAGAGCAGTGGCTGGAACAGATGATAATTGCGCTCGTCGATGACGACGATCCGCGCGGGCGTGCGCGCCAGCGCCTTGGCGGCGGACAATCCGCCGAAGCCCGCTCCGACGATGACGATGCGCGGGGCGGGAGTCGTTTCCGGTTCAGCTGATGGCCGCGAGACTGGATCGGTCACATCACACCTGCAGGTAACGCTCCCGCACGGTCGGGTCGGATGCCAGTTCCGCCGACGATCCGGTCCACACCACGTGACCCTTCTCGATCACCACGTGACGGTCGGCGAGCCGCAGCAGCGCGTCGAGGTGCTTGTCGACCAGCAGGATCGCCTGGCCTTCCGCCTTGAGGCGCGCGAGGCACCCCCAGATTTCGGCACGGATGAGCGGCGCCAGGCCCTCGGTCGCCTCGTCGAGGATCAGGAGCTTCGGGTTGGTCATGAGCCCGCGGCCGATCGCCAGCATCTGCTGCTCGCCGCCGGAAAGCTGGTGGCCGTAGTGACGGCGCCGCTCGGCGAGCTTGGGGAAGAACTCGTAGACGCGCGCGAGCGTCCAGCGCGGCGGGCCGAATCTCGCAGCCGCGGTCGCGACCAGGTTCTCCTCGACCGTGAGGGTGGGAAACACCTGGCGGCCTTCCGGCACCAGGCCGAGGCCCGCCTGGGCGATGCGGTAGGGCGGCAACCCGGTGAGCGCGCCGTCCTCGAACGTCACCGTGCCGCCGGTGGGCGGCAACAGCCCCATGACCGCCAGGATGGTCGTGGTCTTGCCCATGCCGTTGCGGCCGATGAGCGTCACCACTTCGCCGGCCGCGACCGCGAAGCTCACGTCGAACAGCACTTGCGCCGGCCCGTAGCCGGCCTGCAGGCGCGCGACGGACAGCAGATTCGTCATCTGCCTCACTCCATCTCGTCGCCCAGGTAGGCCGCCGCCACCTTGGGGTCGGCGCGCACCTGTTGCGGCGTGCCGCTGGCGAGCACGCGGCCGTAGATCAGCACCGAGATGCGGTCGGCGAGCGCGAACACCGCCGTCATGTCGTGCTCGACCAGCACCATCGGGAAGCGCCCTTTCAGCTGGCGCAGCAGCCCGACCAGGCGGCCGGTCTCCTCGCGCCCGGTGCCCGCCATCGGTTCGTCGAGCAGCAGCAGCTTCGGCGCCATGGCGAGCGCGATCGCCAATTCGAGCGCGCGCTTCTCCCCGTGCGAAAGATGCGCGGCCGTCACGTGCGCGCGCGGCGCCAGCCCGACCTCGCCGAGCGCCGCGAGCGCCGGTTCGTTGAGCTCAGCTTCATCGGCCGCGCGCCCGAATATCCGCAGGCTCGAGCCCGAGCGCGCCTGCACGGCGAGCGCCACGTTCTCGAGCGCCGAGAACCCGGGCAGGATCGAGGTGACCTGGAACGAGCGCGCCAGCCCGGCGGCCGCGCGCGCGTGCGCCGGCAGCGCGGTGACGTCGCGGCCGGCGAACACGATGCGGCCGGCGTCGGGCTTGATGAGTCCGGAGATCTGATTGATCAGCGTGGTCTTGCCGGCGCCGTTCGGCCCGATGATCGCGTGCAGCTCCCCCGCGGCCACGTCAAGCGACAGGTCGTCGATGACGACGAGCCCGCCGAAGCTCTTGCGCACGTGCTCGAGCCGCAGCACCGGTTCAGCCATGGCGGTTGCCCGTCAATCGGGCGAACAGCCCGACCAGGCCGCCGCGTCCGAACAGCACGACGAGCACCAGGAACGGCCCGAACATCACCTGCCAGTATTCGGTCGTGCGGGAGAGAAATTCCTCGATCAGCAGATAGGACGCGGCGCCGATGATCGCGCCGTAGAGCGTGCCGATGCCACCGAGCAGCACCATGATGATCAGTTCGCCCGAGCGCTGCCACGACATGTATGCCGGGCTGACGAAGTCGTTGGCGTTGGCGAGCAGAAAGCCCGCGAGGCCGCACAATCCGCCGGAGATCGCGTAGGCCATCAGCTGGAAACGGTAGACCTTGAAGCCCAACGTCGCCATGCGGGTCGCGTTCTCCTTGGCGCCGCGCAAAACGCGGCCGAAGCGCGAGGCGACGATCGCGCGGCACAGGAAGAACGTGCCGGCCAGCGCCGCGAGCGCGACGTAATAGAGCACGCGCGGATATTTGAAGAGCGGGATGCCGAGGAGGGTGTTGCGCGCCGCGATGGTCAGGCCGTCGTCGCCCCCGTATGGCGCGAGCGAGGAGGCGGTGAAGAAGACCATCTGGCTGAACGCGAGCGTGATCATGATGAAATAGACGCCGCGGGTGCGCAGGCTCACGGCGCCGGTCGCCAGCGCGAACAGGATCGCGGCCGCAAGCGCGGTCGGCAGCGACACCAGCATTTCGCCGATGCCGTGCGCGGCGAGGATGCCGACCGCGTAGGCGCCGAGCCCGATGAAGGCGGCGTGCCCGAACGACACCAGCGCGCCGTAGCCGACCACGAGGTCGAGGGCGACCGCCGCGATCGCGAAAATCATGATGCGGGTGCCGAGATCGAGCAGGTAGTTCTCCGGCGCCACCAGCGCCGCGAGCGGCAGGCCGGCGAGGATGCCGAAGATCAGGCCGGGAACCGCGATGCCGGCGCGCGCGGACGCCGGCGCGGCGCGCGAGCCGATGGGCGCGGCCTCCCCCACGTCAGCGTCCCGCGGCCGGGAACAGGCCCGCCGGCCGCAGGTAGAGCACGACCGCCATCAGCACGTAGATCAGCATGGAGGCGAGCGCCGGCCCCACCGTGCGCGCCGGCGAGGGCCCCATGAACAGCCGCAGTATGTCGACCGCGAACGAGCGGCCGAGCGTGTCGACGAGCCCGATCATCAGCGCCGCCACGAACGCGCCGCGGATCGAGCCGATGCCGCCGATGACGATGACCACGAAGGCGAGGATCAGGATGGTGTCGCCCATGCCGGGCTCGACCGAGAGGATGGGGGCGATCATGACGCCGGCGAACCCGGCCAGCATGGCGCCGCAGCCGAACACCAGCATGAACAGGCGCCGGATGTTGACGCCGAGCGCGGACACGAGCGCAGCGTTGGCGGCGCCGGCACGCACCAGCATGCCGACGCGCGTGTGGCCGACCAGCACGTAGAGGCCGGCCGCGACCGCAAGCCCGGAGGCGATGATGACGAGCCGCCACACCGGATAGAGCAGGCCGCTCATCAAGGTCACCGAGCCCGACAGGGCGTCGGGGATAGGCAGGCTCAGCGGCGCCGCGCCCCACACGAGCTTCACCCCCTGGTCGAGGAACAGGATGATGCCGAACGTCGCCATCAACTGGTCGAGGTGGTCGCGCCCGTAGAGCCGGCGGAACACCAGGACCTCGAGCGCCAGCGCGAAGCCGAGGGTTGCGGCGAGCGCCAGCACCAGCGCCAGCAGGAAGCTGCCGGCAAGGCCGTAGAACGCGACCGCCAGGTACGCGCCCAGCATGTACTGGACGCCGTGCGCGAGGTTGATCAGGTCCATCACCCCGAACACCAGGGTGAGCCCGGCCGCGATCAGGAACAGCAGCACCCCGAGCTGCAGCCCGTTGAGGATTTGCACGAAGACGAGGGACATCAGAGGTCAGATGTCAGAGGTCGGAGATCGGATGTCGGGATGTCAGCTGTCAAAGATTCTCTCTTCCGACCTCCGACATCTGACATCCGACATCTGAGCTTACTTCATCGGGCAATCCTTGGCGTACGGGTCGCCGTAGTCCGTGAACACCTTCTCGGCGATCTCGGTCTCGTACTTGCCGTCCGGGCGCTTGGCCACCTTGACTAGGTAGAAGTCCTGGATCGGGTAGTGGTTGTTGTTGAACTTGAATTTGCCGCGCAGTGACTTGAAGTCCGCCTTCTTGAGCGCGGCGCGCAGCGCGTTCTTGTCGGCCAGGTTGCCGTTGACGGCGTGCACCGCGCTGTCGATCAGCATCGCGGCGTCGTACGCCTGGAACGCGTAGGTCGCCGGCACGGCGCCGTATTCCTTCTCGTAGGCCGCCACGAACGCCTTGTTCTGCGGGTTGTCGAGGTTGGGCGCCCAGTTGGCGCCGCCGAAGAACCCCAGCGCCGCGTCCTGCTGCGCCGGCAGGGTGGCCTCGTCGACCGTGAAG